>JBGSVG010000146.1:0-12159 GCA_041753095.1 Sphingorhabdus sp.
CTGCGGCCGAGCGCGGTCCGACGGCGAAAGGTATAGGGAATTGTTCTGATAGACCTGCCGCTGCGCATATTCGGAGCAAGGTCGAGCGCGTCTGCACAATGGCTCATGAAGACCGGAAGCGGAATCAGCGTGTGTCGATTCGACGTCGAATAGACGTAACGGAACTGTGAAGAGGGTCCATCGCTCGCGCCGTGTTCATCGGCCCTCCCGAACTGTAGCATCTGCTCAAGCCAAAGCGCGGTGTCGCTAGCCAGAGCCTGCCAATCCTCGTCAACATCGGCTAGTTCGTCGACGAGATCGCTCGGTGGCATCCCAAGCGCATCGAGCGCATCCTGCTGATCGATCGCCTTGATCTCGCACTCAATCAGGCCATGCTCGCCGATGCTGTCGTTGGTCAGATCGACGAGCGCTTCGGCGCCGTCGGTGAATAGCGCGCGCGCGATGTCCCGCACTGTCTGCTCGATCAGATATTGCAGGCTGGCAACCGATCGATCGAAAACTTTGAGCGCTGAATCGACATAGGCGATCCAAGCGATCTCTATCGGATCATCCTCGCAAGCAAGGACGAGCGACCGAACTGCCTCGCCCGATCCGTAGCGATCGGCGCGCCCCAACCGCTGCTCAAGCCGATTGGGATTAAAGGGTAGGTCGTAGTGAACGACTACCTTCTTGCCGCCCTGAAGGTTGAGGCCCTCTTCGGCGCGGCGATCACAGACCAAGATCGGATGTTCGGCGCTGTCGCGAAACACCATCCAGTCCGTACCGTCCGGATCGTGCCGGTACACGACAATACCGAGTTGCTCCGCGATCCGCTTCGCCAACATATCGGCGGTCTTAGCGTCGGAGCAGAAGATGACGCACTGTGTCTTGGCATTAAGCAAGGGACGCAGCGCCTCGATCAGTGCGTCGGCGCGATCGTCGAACAAGCCACTACGCCCGAGGCATCTACTGATAGACGCAAACCGTACGGCCTCGCCGATCATTGCAGTCTGCCGCGCGAGGAACCCGATCATGCCTGCGCCTGAGCCCGGATATTGCGAAGCCCGGTCGAGCACCTGCCAGAACGCGCTTACGCGGTCGGCCCAAAGCGCCTCGGATGCCGCAGCATCGAGCGCCAGCGCTTCGCCGAAGCGCCAGTCGTCGATCACCGCGGTGAGCGCCGCGCGATCGCTGCTACGGTAGCGCACAATTTCCGCACCCGACCGCTCGGGAGTGAGTCCACCAATGCTCCGGCGACGATGACGCAGGATACGGCGATGCAGCCGATAAACTTCGCTCAAATGGGCATGCAGCCGGCCGATGGCTTCAACAAGCGCCGGGTCGCTCTCGTCGGGCATCGTCTCGACGATCGCGCGCAACGCCGAGGCATGCTGCTGAAGTAGGTCGTCATCCGGGAACAGCGCACCCAATTGGTCAATAGTGTAATCGAGATAAAGGGCATTTTCGGGCGTCAGGCCAGCAACGATTTCGGCAAGTGCCTGTCGCCCCTCGACTTTGCGACGGAATGCTGCCTCACCATCAAGCGGGTAGGTGCCGGGATCGAGCAGGTGCAGCATTTCGAGAAAACCGCGCTCATTGTGCAGTGCCGGTGTCGCTGACAGCAGCAGCACCCGCTCGATCGCCGGCGCAGTTTGAGCAATGTCGGCGTAAATTCCCTTGGCACCGCCCAAGCTGCGCTCAGTCAGGTGATGCGCCTCGTCGATGACGAGCATGGTTGCCCTTGGCAGGATCGCGCGGATGCGGTCGCCATCGTCGAGTGCAACGACATGGATGAGACGGTCGAGGCTGCGACCGAGAAAGAATTTGCTCGCCAACTCGTCGCGCCACTGGCTCACGAGTGCCTGAGGCACCAGCACGAGGATGGTGCACTTATGCTGCGTGTCGAGCACGCATTGACGAATGAGCACACCCGCTTCGATTGTTTTGCCGAGGCCTACCTCGTCGGCCAAAAGGTAGCGCTGGACCGGATCCTGCAGGATGCGTCGTACTACCTCGATCTGATGCGCCTCGAGTTCGACCGCACAGGCCAGCAGCGCCGACATCCCTAACGATGCGGCGCGCTGACGCATTTGCGAGCGGACGAAGGCGCTACGGGCGTCCGAGAACCGCGGGCTTTCGTTTATCCGGTTAGCAAGAAATGGTGTCGGGTCCTTTATCGGTGAAGCCCAACGCACGAACACCCCATCAGATTTGAGATGTTTGGTTTTGCTGTTGGGAAACTGGACGAGTTGGCTATCCCCGTGATCGTCGAGCAGGCGGCCAATTTCCCAAACCCCGACCGCTTCATCAAAGTGATAGACGCGGGTCTGCTCTGCGAGCGTGACGTGTTCGATAAGGTCGTGTTCGATCTCGCGAACAACCGGATCCGACGTGGGGCCGTCAAAATACTGCACGGCGCAGATCGATCCCACCTGATCGATCTGCTTGCCTATTCCGAGTACCTTGCACTCGCCTTCTATGGCTCGAACAAACACAGCCCCCCTGGCGCGAGCCCTACAAAGGCTTGGATCGCATACTTTCTGAAATGAATTTCAATACTATGTTTGGAACCTCGGCAAAGCTAGCAATAACATGGTCGGGGCGAGTGCTTTGTAAGTCGGGGGCCCATCGGGGTTGAAAGCCGCCGGGAAAATAGATCGTATTGACCCCAGCAGCCTTTGCCGGCGCGATGTCTCGATCGAGTTGATCGCCGACCATAAAGGCGTTGTCAGGCGCGTCAGTTAGCCGGAGCATGCGACGAAACAGATCCGGTCGCTTTGCTCCCTCGACGATTCGATTGAAGAAGTCGAAAAGACCTAGCTCTTCCGCCGTTCGCTTCACTCTAATTTGCGCACCTTCTGTCAAAATAAGGACCGTACAGCCGATATCTTTCAACGCGACTAAGCCTGCGTGTACACCCGGCCGCAAGCCGGGTCGATGGCCAAGGTCGCCAAAATATGCACTTATCAAAGGCGCGGCTTGATCATCCGACAATTGTGCCACGCCCGATCCAGTCAGAGCAAGGCGGGCCGCTCGTTCGACATCTTCGCCATGCAAAACATCGGCTAGCGCGTTGATTAGGAGTCTGGGCGGATAGCGAAGGCCGGCATGGTGGCGCTCGGCAAGCGCTTGATCCGCAACCCGTACTAAAGCCAAACGGTTGCTATCGATGATTTTCTTTCCAGTCGACTGCTCGATCGCAGCGAGCAAATTTAGCTGCGCTGACGCGAAGACGCCGTCGGTGTCCCAGAGAGTATTATCAGCATCGATGAAGACCGTCGCGGAGGCGTTGTCCTTTCTCATGGACGAACCGTGACCTTCCGCTCTTCGTTGGACACAGTGCCGGTGGTGGTGGGTTGCGGAGTTGGCATGGTCTGAACTTGCACGGGTTGCGGTAATGTGACGATCTTCACCTCAGTTGGTTGGGGCGTCGGCTTGGTCGACCCCAGATTCGTCATCACCCATGCTAGGAGCAGAACATAAACCAATAGGCAGCGGAGCGCATAGGAAAGCAGGCTCTGCGCGGGCTGTAGGTAACGCAGCTTGTCGGCTGTCTTGGCCGCAATCAGGTAAGCCTCACTCACATAATTTTTGAGATATTCGATCTTCAGGTTAGGGTTGAGCGTAGCTGTTTGCGCTGCGCCTTCGCCCTCGACCGTCACGAATGAATTTGCCCAGCCTTCGGGGGTCACGCCGATCATCTCGCGGAAAAACAGATAAGACCGTGTCTTGCTGTTCTGACGCTCCACCGTCGCTTCCGCCGGATATTTGAAGCGCGTGCGTGATGCATGAAAGGTCACAAGTGCGCCTGAAAGCGAGAACAGGATGAACAGGAAAAAGGAGGTATGGGTCGCAGCAAGCAGCCACCAGTCGTTGGCCGACTGCAAAGGCAGCGTCTTCAACGGATAGTCGGTTGCGAAGCTTGCGTAGAATGCACCGGCGAGAGCAGTCAGGAAGGTCGAGATCGTGAGGAGCCTTGTCGCCTTTTGGTCTTGGTATTCGGTTTGGGCCTTGACCTCCTGCAGCGAGGCTTTGGCTAGCTCAATCGCCTTGTCGAGGTCGGGATCGTCTGGCTTGAGATTTCCCCACCCGCGCATTGCGCCTGCCGAGAAATCGGCTTTCGGTCGCCTGTAGAATCGGCCGATCATTTCGTCTGAAGACACGCTGCGCGCCGGTGTGTCCAATCGCGGATAAAAATCGAGCGGTCGGTCGAAGAAGGAGAGAAAAGCAGCGGCCAGCCCGTTTAAGCCAGCGCCAGTCTTGACCTTTGGCGGTTCGCCGTCCTTTTCGGAATTGTGGGCGGACAACGAAATTTCTCCGGGCCCCTTGTTCTCACTCATCACATGATGCCCCCAACGAAGCTCTCATAACCCCGCGCCCGAAGGTTACATGCGGGGCAGACCGCGCAGCCAAAGCCCCAGCTATGCAATTGGTCGCGCTCACCATGGTAACAGGTGTGCGTACCGATCCGGATCAGTTCGACAAGCTGCTGTCCACCAAGCTGGTGGGAAAGTTCCCATGTTTGGGCCTTGTCTAGCCACATCAGCGGCGTGTGCAACACAGTGCGGCTGCCCATGCCGAGATTCAGCGTGACCTCAAGCGATTTGAGCGTGTCGTCACGGCAATCGGGATAGCCCGAATAGTCGGTCTCGCACATGCCGCCGACGAGATGCCTCAGTTGCCGCCGCGAGGCGAGTGCTGCCGCGAGGGTGAAAAAGAGCAAATTGCGCCCGGGAACGAAGGTGTTTGGAAGGCCATCGGCGCGTAACGAGATTTCTGCATCGCGGGTAAGCGCGGTCTCGCTGACCTGGCCTAGCACCGAAAGGTCGAGCATGTGATCGGGCCCAAGTCGAGCTGCCCAAGTTGGGTTCAGATCAGTGACACGCGTCCGAAATTCGTCCCGACATTCGAGTTCGACACGATGGCGCTGGCCGTAATCGAAGCCGACCGTCTCGACAACTTCGAACCGGTCAAGCGCCCAAGCGAGGCAAGTGGCACTATCCTGCCCGCCTGAGAAAAGGACGAGCGCGCCAGTGCCCTCGGTCATGCCGTGATCTCCTCGCCCCAGTAAGAGCAGGCTTCGCCACTGCTGTCGCGGTAGACGCTGACCTTGAACAGGTTGCCGACCTCGGGCGAGAGCCGGTCCCAGATCCAGCGGCTGAGATTTTCCATGGTCGCCGGCCCCAAATCGTTGACCTCGTCCAGGAAGCGGTGGTCGAGCGCGTCGCGGGCATCAGCCATCTTCCGTTCGAGTAGGCCAAGGTCGACCACCATGCCAGTGACCTGGTCGGGCCGACCGCGCACGGTTACCTCCGCACGGTAGCTGTGACCATGAATGCGCCGGCTCGATTCGGTGTCGATCAACCGGTCGAGGGTGTGGGCGGCGTCGAAGCGAAATTGCTTGCTGAGCTCGAACATCAGCGAATTCCGATCATCTTGTGCGACTGGAGCGAAAGGCGCCAGCGCGGGTTGTCGGTACAATAGGTGATTGCGGCCTCGAGATTGTCGGCTGCTTTCGGCGAGTCCATCGGTTGAAGAAAGAAATGGTCGAATGCGAGATGCTCGAACCGTTCTGGCCGAGCGCAATTCTGCGGGAAAACCAGTTTGAGTTCATTGCCGGTCCTTAAGACGATTTCGGCATCCTCCTTTGGACTGACGCAGATCCAATCGATCCCTTCTGGTGCCGGCTGCGTCCCATTGGTCTCAACTCCAATTTCAAAGTCGCGTTCGTGGAGGGCGTCGATCAGCGCGGTATCCACCTGAAGCAACGGTTCGCCGCCGGTCAGGACCACATAGCGTTGTTCAACTGAACCGCCCCACTCGCGCGCGATCGCGTTGGCGAGTTCGGCTGCGGTCGCGAAGCGTCCACCCCCAGTTCCATTTACCCCGACGAAGTCCGTGTCGCAGAACGTGCATATGGCAGCCGCGCGGTCTGCCTCCCGTCCCGACCAAAGATTGCAGCCAGAAAAACGGCAGAACACCGCTGCCCGGCCCATCTGTGCGCCTTCGCCCTGCAAGGTTTTGAACAGTTCTTTGATGGCGTAGCTCATGACGCCCGGTCCTTTGGCTCAAGCAACGGGGCTGGCGCTGGCTTACGGCGGCTGCGCAGATCGGCCTTCACGATGCCGACCAGATAATGTTTGAGAAGTGCGACGTCGCGATTGACGTTCTGGAGCGAATTCCAACGCCGCGTTTCGCCACTAAAGTTCCACTCGCCGCTCGTCCACGCAGTCTTACCTCTGAGACATTCGATGCCCTCTCGGAATTCCTCGACGCTGCGAGCATCCGAGCGCTGGGCAAGCACTTCCATAACATCCCCGAGCGCTTGGATGCCTGCGCCGTGCAGCAGGCGCGACGTGGCAGGTTTGTGCCCGTGCCAATCTTCGAAGAACGTCGTCTTCACCGCTTCGAAGAAGTTGGACACTAGGCGAACGCAACGTGAAATGCCTTTCGGGTCACGGATCATCTCTCGCATCACACCGTTGCTCAGCGATTCCATGATGACCTTTTGCATGACCGTGTCGGCGATCATGCCGTCCGGCTGCGTATGTTGTTTGATGCGCCCGCTAAGAGCCGTCTTTTCGAAATTGAGCCGCGCCGTGATGTCGGCGGCAACCGAACGGCGGCTGAGCCGAGGGGGGAGATTATCGACGGTTGGCAGCAGTTCATAGATCAGGGATTTGGGTAGTGGTTTGGTATTGTTGATCAGCACGAATTGACGTCGAAGCTCGGCCTCATCGCGGCAGATCAGGGCGGAGACAAAAATCTGGAAATCCCGGCTCACGCTCGCCAGCGCCGAGAGGCGCTGCTGGCCGTCGACGACTAGGCCAGGAATGCCTTGGCTCATATCGATGGACAATCTGACAAGGCCGTCACCAAGTTCCTCGACCATGACACGGTCTGTGAAGGCGACCACAATTGGATTGGGAAGGACGGAGTTGGGCTTGTCGAGATAGTCGCGAATCTCGCGGATATGTGCCGCCACTTGCGGCCGCTGAAACCCGCTGAGTTCCCCCTGCGCGTCTCGCCCAATACGCTCGATCGATGCGAAACGGAGTACGTCCGCGGCACTAGCGACGAAACTGAGCACGGTATGCTCATTGCTCTGCTGCGCACAGACGGTGAGGTAGGTCATCGGTGGGGTAGACGGCACGCTTCAAATCCAGTCGTTCAATGTGTTCATGGTAGATTGCGAGATTATGTATTCCGCGGCGCTTGTTGCGATTACTGCCGCGAAAGATGATCACGTCGATCGCAGCATCTTGGCAGATTTTGCATGAGCACTGCTTCCAGGGCTGCTCCGCGAGGGTAACCCGGTAGCGCTCTGCCAGGCGGGTCAGCACAACGCTGTCCTTGCAGTCCTCATAGGGCTTCTCCTCCACAAGAGGGGCGCTGTAGACGAGCACGTTGTGGAGCGTTTCTTCGAGGTCTGCTTCGCCACGGTCGAACGCCCTCAACGAATTGAGTGCCAATGCTTCAAGCCTGACGAGTTCCTCGGCCCGAAACATGCCCTTTTTCACACCACGCTGGAGTTTGGGGTTTTCGATCGCCTGGGGCACCCGTATCGAGGTGAAATAGCGCAGACCATGGCCGTTGCCGGGAAGATAGTAATTCTGCTTGGCGTCCTTGAAGGCCCGGATCAGCGGCGATGTCGTATCGAAGCTGGCAATGTCGTAGCCGTGGAAGCTGTCGATATCGTCGGCTTTGGCGAAACCCAGAATGTGTAGGCGAGTTGCCGACGGGACGACGTCGCGGATCGCCTGAAGGCAAAGCTTGATCTCCGGGGATTTGAGAGGGACCATGCCGCCGAGCGCAAGATAATTGTAGCCCATTGCGACTAACCGGCGTGCAGCTTCCGCCATGCTGCCGGGCGACCAGCCTTGCACAACGCCCATGGGGGTGAAGTGCGCGCCGATTGCAATAGTCTCGCGGCGGAAGCCATCGGCATTTTCGAGGGTGATCTCGAAGCGCTCTTTTGCATTTTCGGAGCCGCCCGCAAGGCCAGACTCGCTGGCGTCGAAATCGAAAATAATGTGGTCGACCGAGCAGCCATGAGTGAAGCCACATTCGTCGTAAAACTCAGCCATTTCGGAGGGCGTATAGGGAGGCCGTTCTTCCTGAACGTAGGTGAAGGCGCCGCAATCGCCGAAGATAGCAAGGTGGGCGAATTCCGGCTTGTCGAGCCGCAAAAATTTCCGGGCGCCGACGAGATGGAAACGGCGCGCCTGACTGGCGGTATATTTTCCTTTGACGCGGTGATCGCCGATGATGCCACGCGAAACCAGCACGCCGTCATAGGGAGCGTAGCCGAGGATCTCGTGCGGATATACGTCGTCCCAATATGGCTGGCGGTCTGCAGGACTGCGATCGGCGATGAAGTCGAACGCGGGATCCACATAATCTAGACTATCGGCGAAAATGAACTTCATTTTGACGCTCGCGCCAAATCTCGCTCGAGACGGAACAAATGATCAGTGAGCTTCGTAATATGCTGCGAAGTTGACTGAATTTCGTTCCAGTCGAGGCCCAATCCTTCCCAGGCACCTTTGGTCCAACGGCAATGCGGCGCCAAACGCGCAAGCATCGTGCGGACAGCTGCGGCCTTGTCAGGTGCCGAGTCAGCACGAAGCATTAATGGGTCCATAAGTGCCCCCATAGCCCGAATACCTGCTGAGTGCATAAGTCGACTTTCGGTAGGTTGCTTACCCCACCCCTCGGGAAATGTGTCTCGAACAGCGCACCAATAAAGTAGCAGGGCGTCATACATTGCAGCGGTGTCATTGCCCGATCCGCTTTGCTTGAATTGGCCGAGTGCACCTGCAGCAGTTTTTAGGCTAGCCTTCATTACCTCAATGAGCGCAGTATCGGTGACGATACCTGTCCGATCCGATTCACGCTTAATCAATCCATGGAAAGGCGAATTCGGATCGGCGTTGAGCGCAGCGCATAACGCGCTCGGAAGTTGTTTTGCGGCAAGATCCCGCGGCAATAAAACACTTACTTCAGGAAGTAGTTCGTTGATCAACGCTGTCGGAAGCGGCTTTACCTTATTTACTAAAATGAATTGCTCACGCTGCGTTGTTAGCGCATCCGAGACAAACCCCACGACTGGCACTGTAATTGCTGAGTTTTTTGCTGCACTGAGAGCAAGGGAGCGCTGTTGGCCGTCAACAATCCACGCCGCCCGACGCCCCTCTGGATAGATCGGAATTGAAAGTGTGCCGGTTTCACCGACTTCAGAAGCTCCGCCTGGCGCTCGCCCGCGTGACCTTGAGAACTCCACCTCGGGTGAAAGGGCGAGAATGATTGCGTTCGGAAATAGTACCGGACCGCTATCCAAAAAGGCAGTAATATCCTTTACATGGTCGCGAATCTCGCGGCGCTGGAAACCCTTAAGTTCATTGTCGTCGCGCCGGATACGGCTGATATCCGCAATTCGATTGATATCGGCTCCATAGATGAAGAAGGCATAGACACCGATGCCTTCACCTTGCTCGGACCGGACTGCGCGGATTTTGAGGTATTTCCTGACTGTCATGAGCGCTCTCCCCGCACTTGACGCGCCAGAGTTGCAAATCGCCCTTGCTCACAGGCAACGCCTAGATCGTCACGAAAAAGCCGCAGCAGCTTTGACGATGCACCCCCGGCTGAATCCCAATGTTGCCGCATCAAGTTGAGCAGTTCTGAATCATCTCTGCGAATGCGGGTTGGTATTTCAGGCATACGCCAGCCGGCGAGCGCCGCATCGACCGCGGCCGCGTCTTCTGTTGCTGTCCCACAAGTCTGAAGGCCAGTGAAATGGCGCAAGGCTCGGCCTGCGAAGTCGCTTTTGGTTCCGCGTATATCACTATCGGGGCCATCAAGCCGATCATCATAAGGCATGACATTATTGTGCAACGCCACTGGAATGCGCGACCTTGGAGCCCGAGTAAAGAGACGAAGGCGAGCGAAGCGATCGATGGGTAAGCCCATTACCTCAGTCGCAACCATCTCAATGTAACTTTCAGGGAGCGATGCCAGAATGGGAACATCGTCTGTGCCAGCAGCTGCCAGAAATGACACAGCATATGGCGAAGATCGCTGCAGTGCATCCCACCAATCAGCCTTCCGATGATTAGTCGAAATTCGAGATGAAATGCTGTCAGGCGCATTTTCAGAGACAGTGCACGCATACGCGGGGATTTGTTTGAGTGCATCGATCAAGCCCAAACCCGCCGAAACTACAAAGAGCTTCGCATCAATCACCTTCGCGGCATAAGATGCATCTTGAAACGAGCGGCCGCCGTAAACTTCCAGCGCCGAATAACGAGGCGCATCACCGCGAAGTTTCTGCACCCACTGCTGCGACACTTCATCGACATCACCCTTGACAAGCGACATCGCACATAGCCCCGGATCGACGGGCTTGCGTTTTCGATTTGTGCAGGTTGTGATAACGACGGCCAAAATTATCGCTCTTTGGATGAAAGATTGTCAGCATTTATGCTACAACGTCTCGTGTCGTTTTTCTACAATTAATGTCCCTCAACGAGGGTCGGTATGCAACGATTAATGCGGTAGCCCCTGACAGCGGAGTCCGAGGCTAAACTGGGTTGCATCCAAAATTTGCTGGCCACTTTGGCCCGATGAGACCATCTGTGTGCCTCAGTTCTCGGGCGCTTTCGGTTTTCGGGGATTTCGTATCGGCTTGCCGGTGTCCTTTAGCCTGATCTGCAGATGCCCCGATTCCGTGCGGCGCGCTTCAAACGCGCCTGCTTTCTCGACCAAATCGCTGAGCTTCGCCTGACCATAGGTGCGCGGATCAAAGTCCGATGCCAACTCGGCTAGGCGTTGGCCAACCCGGCCCAATGCCACCCAGCCACCATCGTCGTCCAGCTGGACAATGGCCTTGCGAATAAGCGGTGCAGCGGCGCTCGCCGATTGTTTGGCGGCCGCTGGGCGAAGATCGGCCCGTTCGGGCTCCTCTGAAGTGGGCGCCTCTGGCAACAGGTTCTCGGTGTAGATGAACCGGCGGCAGGCCTGACGAAAGCTTTCGGGGGTTTTCTGCTCGCCGAAGCCATAGACATCGACGCCTTGCTCGCGGATGCGGGCCGCAAGCCCGGTGAAATCACTGTCTGACGAAACCAGGCAGAAGGCATCGAAACGCCCGGTATGCAAAAGGTCCATCGCGTCGATCACGAGCGCAATGTCAGAGGCATTCTTACCGGTCGTATATGCGAAGTTCTGCTGTGCCCGAATTGCGTGTGTAGAGAGCACATCAGCCCACGATTTGAGCCGGGCCCCGGAAAAATCCCCATAGATCCTGCGGACGCTGGCCTCCCCGATTTTTGCGATTTCCTCGAAGAGGCGAGTAGCGATTCGAGATGATGCGTTGTCTGCGTCAATCAGGACAGCAATGCGCGGGGCGCGTGGTTCATTGGACATAGCGCTCCGATACCATGCAGGCGTTAAGGCATTTCTCCACAATAAAGCAATTCGATTTGCAGTTTGCCGCCCACCGCCATGCGGCCTTTACAAGTATAAACCCTAATCGGCGTCCCAATTTTGACCAAAGCAATGAAATTATATTGCGAATTTGATCGGATTGCCTCTCAATGCCCAAAACATAAAAGGCAGGGGAGAAAGCAGTGTGACGATCGAAGCTCGGCAATTGCGCTACGCAGTTCTCACAGCCGATATGAGCAGTCTGTCCCGCGCCGCTTTGGCTCTGAACATGCGGCAATCGACGCTCAGCCAGCGCGTGACACAGCTGGAAGATCAGCTCGGCATCAAGCTGTTCACACGCTCGAACCGCGGCGCAGAGCCGACCGAGATGGGCAAGGTTTTCATCGAGACTGCAAGGCGCATCCTCACCGATATCGACAATCTCCAGACGACGGCGCGAGCGGTCAGCTACGGCGAACAGGGCCGTCTTGCGGTCGGCTACAGCTCATCGTTGATGGCCGGAAACCTCAAGCAGACATTCTCCGACTATTTGACCCGGTTTCCCGACGTCCAGTTCGATGGGGTCGAGGCTGGTCCGGAGAAGCTGATGCACTGCCTGCAATCGCGCACGATCGACGTTGCAGTTGCACCGACCGGGATCGAGGAAAGCGGCATTTGCTCGCGGCGGGTGTGGTCGGACCGTTTGATGGTCACCCTGCTCGATGGCCACAGGCTACTCGAGAACGAACGGATCTA
>JBGSVG010000147.1:0-8327 GCA_041753095.1 Sphingorhabdus sp.
GTGACGACGACGGTCATGTCCGCGCCTTCGGAAGTTTAGCATCGGGCGCTCTGCAATATACCGGACTTGGTGGTAAGGGAGGTGCTTCGGCAATCAGGTGCCATTTGTTTGCATTTGGTATGATGTCGAAATGCTGGGTACAGCCATCACCGCTGATGTCACCGGCAGTGACCGGCGCGGAGAGCAATGTTTCAAGACGTTCCGGCGACACTGAAACCGGATCGGCCGTCGGCGCTCCGGATATGTCAAAATGCTGGAAGAAATATTCGCCGTGACCGCCGGTCATCACAACGTCGACTGCTTTTCGTTCTGTTGGAGTTTCTGCCGCCATTGCTGCGACAAGTTGGAGGCAGCCATAGCCTGCCACCTCTGCTTGCCATGCCAAGCCCAGCGCGCGCGCGGCGGCCACACCAACCCGAATCCCGGTAAAACTGCCCGGGCCGATATTGACCATGATGCTTTGTGCACGACCCCGCTCGGGAAGTTCGGAGATGAACGGAAGCAATCGCTCGGCATGGCCCCGCCCGATGACTTCATATTGCGACGCAATGAGGGTGCCGCTGTCAAACAAGGCAACGGAGCAGGCCTTAGTGGCCGTATCGATAACTAGCGTACGCACCAGAACGCCGCTAGCGGATTAGACGACGGTGTTAAAGCGGCCAAATTCCGGGCGCGGGCTGCGTTCGAAGATGCTGGCCGGATCGCCATAACCCAAGGTCGAAATGAAGTTCGACTTTATCTTGGTTCCGGCAAAAAATGCTTCGTCGACTGCGGCGTTATTGAATCCGGACATCGGCCCGGTATCCAGCCCCAATGCGCGCGCCGCCAGGATGAAATAAGCGCCTTGCAGGCTGCTGTTGCGGAACGCCGTTTTCTCGATAAGCTCGTCATTGCCGACAAACCAGCTGCGTGCATCTGTATGCGGAAACAGCTCAGGCAATTCTTCGTAAAATTCCATGTCCATACCGATGATCGCGGTTACAGGGGCTTTCAGAATTTTTTCGCCATTTGCCGGCATCGACATCGCAGCGAGCTTTTCCTTCGCTTCGCTGCTGGTGCACCAGACGATACGTCCCGGCAGACAGTTGGCAGAAGTCGGGCCGAATTTCATCAATTCCCAGATATCATTGAGCTGCACATCTGTGACGGGCTTGTCCAGATAAGCATTATAAGTCCGGGCTTCACGGAAAAGCTGATTCAGGGCAACGTCGTTAAGTGGCGCATTCATCGGGTGCATGGCTTTCTATGGGTAAGGAAATCAGGCGGCGCGGACTTCGGTAACTTCGGGGACATAATGCTTCAGAAGTTGTTCGATGCCATTTTTCAACGTGGCTGACGATGACGGGCAGCCAGAACAGGCCCCCTGCATTTGCAGGAACACGACGCCCTTCTGGAAGCCACGATAGATGATGTCGCCGCCGTCATTTGCGACCGCTGGACGAACTCGCGTTTCAATCAGTTCCTTGATCTGGTCGACGATATCGGCATCTTCGGGGGCATCGAGCGGATAATCCGCGTTGGCTGAAGGCACAGAAAATCCAGCGGCTGGCGTGTGGAATAATGGCATGTTGGCGCTGAAATGGTCGAGCAATATGCCAAGCACATCGGGCTTGAGCGATGCCCATTCGGTGCCGGGTGCTGCGGTCACCGAAATGAACGAGTGGCCGAAAAAGACGCCGGTCACATCGCCAAGGTTGAACAAAGCTTCTGCTAATGGCGATGCGGCGGCTTCTTCCGGATCGGCAAAATCGCGGGTGCCGCTTTCCATGACGACGCGGCCGGGGAGGAATTTGATGGTCGCCGGGTTGGGCGTCAATTCGGTTTCTATAAGCATGATGTGCATGTGGTGCGGTGGCGGACAAAGTGCAAGGCAGAATGTCTTGACAGCGGGCAAGCTGGCGTTGAGCAGTGGCGCCAGATAGGAGATGGAATATGGCAAACCAGACAGGCAAGACAGCATGGATAACGGGCGCGTCATCGGGCATTGGCGAAGCGCTAGCCAGGGCGTTCGTCGGGAGGGGTGGTACGGCGATATTGTCCGGGCGCAATGTCGCCGAACTGGAACGCGTGGCGCAGGAAAGCGGTGCGGCTGATCGCTGCCTGATATTGCCATTCGACACATTGGACTATTCCAGATTGCCGGACATGGTCGAAGCAGCGATTGCCTTTCGCGGTCATGTCGATGTGCTGGTCAACAACGCCGGTATTTCGCAGCGGTCTTTGGCAGTCGACACGGATTTCTCGGTCTACCAGAAGATTGTCGATGTCGACCTGCTCGCGCCGATTGCGCTGACTCAGGCGCTTTTGCCGCATTTGCTGGCGCGGGGATCGGGTCAGCTGGTCATGATTTCGAGCGTGGCCGGAAAGGCGGGGATACCTATGCGCACCGCTTATTGCGCAGCAAAGCATGGGCTGGTTGGATATGCCGATGCATTACGCAGTAAAGTGGCGGGGCAGGGCGTGACGGTGTTGGTGGTTGCGCCGGGTTCGGTGCGAACCAATGTGTCACGCAACGCGCTCAATGCCGACGGATCGGTTCGCGGGGTGAGCGATGCCGCAATCGACAATGGTATTGATCCCGACAATGTTGCCCAAATTATCTGGGATGCGGTGGCCGAGGGAAAACGTGAAATCGTGATTGCCGAAGGGATGGAAGCGAACATCCCTGTTTTGCGCGCGCAGGATCCGGAAAAGCTGTTTGATATGGTCGAGGCGATGGTCGCGGCGGGTTACGTGCAGAAGATGGCCGCGCAATAGTTAGACTCGGCTTGCCCGCAACGCTGCACCTGCAGCAAAGGGTGCCAGCGCAGCGATGGCCAATGATGTTGCGGCAAGCAATTGTAACGCGTTACCCGAATCTTCGGACAGCGTGCCAGCGCCAAAAATAAGGATGGGGACCGCGAGCGGGATAAGTAGCAGCCCGCCGAGTGCACTCGCACCGTTAAGACCCGCAGTCAGCGCCGCGATTGTCACCGATAACCCTGAAAGCGCCGGCAAAGCGATTGCCAGCCCGACCATTAGCGTCATTAGCTTGTCCTCTGGTAACCCGATCAAAGCTGACGCGATGATTGTCGCCAGCAGCAGAGGAATGGCGAAGGCGATCAACTGCCCCCCTATTTTTGCAGTCGCGACCAACTCGTCCGACCAACCGCGCAGTGCCAGTTGGTCGAGAACGCCAGCCTGCCGGTCCGGAAGAATCAGTCGTTCAATCGGCAACAATGTGGAGAGCAACGCTGCTATCCATAATATGCCCCCGCCGGTACGTGCAAGCAGCGCCTTGTCCGGACCGGTCACAAACGGAAAAAGCGTCGCGACCGCCAGATAGAACACGACCGGCAACCATAATCCGCCGCCGGTCCAGGCGAGGCGAACTTCGCGGCCAATGAGCGAAGCAAAGGCCTTCATGCTGCTTTCTCTTGCCGGTCGAGCAACAGGCTTTGCGCAACGTTGATGGAAGGTGCCTGATGCGCGGCAACCAGTACGATTCCGCCTGCCGCAGCATGTTTCAATATCGCTTGGTCAAGCCGCGCGCAGCTTGCGCTATCGAGGCCGTTATAAGGTTCATCCAGCAACCAGATGGCAGCATTGGACGCAAGAACCCGGGCAATGCTGGCGCGCTTGCGCTGTCCGGTCGAAAGGAACCTGACAGGTATTTCGGACAGCGTTTGCAAGTCCATGTCGGTCAATGCGGCGTCGCGATAACCGGGCGTCGCGCCATCCATATCGGCCCAGAAACGCAGCGCCGCGTCGACGGACAGGTTTGCGTCGAGCGCGAGACTTTCATCTGCCAGAGCCATATTTCCTTCGGCCTTTATCGTGCCCGATGTTTTGGGCAGCAACCCGGCAATCAACCGCAGGAGCGTCGATTTGCCACAGCCATTCGCGCCCCTGATCCAGATGACATCGCCTGCAGCTGCCTCGATACTTAGCCCGCTCAATACCAAACGGTTGCCGCGAAAAACTGCGACATTTTCAAGCCGTAAAGATGGCGCATATACTTGACGCGATGTCATGGCGCGACATACGCAGATTTGGGCGATTTGCAAAAGCAGGAAATAATTATGACGGTTTCAAAACTGGGTGACGCGGCAAGGGCGGTTGCCCTTGGCAATCTTCCGCACTGGAATTACGACGCTGAAGTGCAGGGCATAAGGCGGACATTGCGTTTTACCGACTTTGCCGAGGCCTTCGGATTTATGACTCGGGTGGCGATACTGGCCGAGAAAGCTGACCATCATCCCGAATGGTTTAACGTCTACAACCGCGTTGAGATTCTGCTAACGACACACGATGCGGGCGGGCTTTCGCAGCGTGACATCGACCTGGCAACGGTCATCGATGGAATTGTGACTTAAGGTTACTCTCCAAAACCGGCCATCAATCCCAACCTTTTACGCAGCCGATTGGGAAACCATCGAGCGGAAAAGGCGAGCTGACCGGCCATTTTGTTGACGGTGGTGTGGACCTGATTGCCATGTATCGCTGCCCACGCGGCGGGGCCGATGATTGCAACCGGGCTGACTTCGACCCCTGCCGATTGCAGCTTTTCCTTGCCCGTCATATTGCTGCCGGGGGTGATGACGCCGCTGATTATATTGGTATCGATGAAACCGGGCATCAGGCTGCGTGATTTAATGCCCAGCTTGCGCCATTCGATGTCATGTGCCTCAGCAAGCCCACGCACCGCGAATTTTGTAGCGCTGTAGACGCTGAGGTTGGCGGAGCCATAAATGCCAGCAGCAGAACTGGTGTAAAGAACACAGGCGTCGGGCGCATTTTTGAGGAGTTCAAAACAGGCCCGCGTCCCGCTGATGACTCCGGTCAAATTGATCGCAATCATCCGGTCGATTTCCTCGTCCGTCATGTCCTGGATGGGGCCGCCCGTGCCGATACCCGCATTGTTGAACAACACGGTCATATGTCCGCCGGTGTGCGTCGCAAAATCGGCTACTGCCTTTTTCCATTGCGCGCGGTCGGTGACATCAAGTCGGTGTTTTGACGACATCCCCGGCGGCAGCATGTCTGCTGTCTCTGAAAGCCCGGCCTCATTCATGTCGGCTAGTCCTACAAACCATCCGACATTGCCGAAATAGCGCGCGACTTCACGGCCAAGTCCGGACGCTGCGCCAGTGATGAATATGCTTTTTGTTGCTTCGGCCATTGCCGCGACTCTCCCTACTCACAGGAGTGTCAGCGACAGGAATTTGACGTGAACGTCAACTGTTTCTTGCGAGTGCTGTAAAGGCTGGATAAATCGAACGCATCTAAGGAGTGCCCATGTTTCGCTATCTGACGCTGACCCTCTTCGCCTTTCTCAGCCAGTTTTCAAGCGTGGCAAAGGCCGAGGTAATCGCTACTTTCTACAGCCATGATTTCGGCGACCATTTCCCCCACGCGTTTGTGAAACTGAAAGGCACTGTCGATTCGACAGGGCAGGCGGTGGATACAAATTATGGGTTCACAGCCGTCAACACGACGCCCGCAATTTTAATGGGGCCGGTAAAGGGAATGGTCGAAACCAAGGATGCGAAATATATCGCTAGCAGCAATCCGCATTTTTCCATCCGCCTATCCGATGAGGAATATCACAAGTTTATGGCCTTTGTAGACAAATGGCGCACCCTGCCAGGCAAAAGCTATAGCCTGGGTAAGCGTAACTGCGTGCATTTCGCGATGGAGGCCGCTGCATTGCTGGGCCTGAGCGTGAACAGGCAAAGCAAGTTTTTCAAGAAGCCGAAAAGCTTTATTCTGGAAATGATGAAGCTCAATCCGGCATTGCGGTTGTAATTCCGAAGTTGCTTAGCGCGATGCACCAGTCCTTCGAACTGGTTGAAACTTAGGCAGCTGTCATTCAGCGAGACGGTATGCTGATCCCTGCTGCCTTGATCCTGTTTCTATGGCTTGCTTGGCTGTCCGTGCTGACGGTGCGCAAGATAAAGCAAAAAAGGCGAGAGCTGGAAAACAGGCGTGAAGCCCAAGAGCTTGCTAGTAAGGCCAATGAAATTTTCGCGCTGGCGGAGCTGACCGACAGGCACATGGTGATACATCGCGGCTTGCCCGGTTATTGCATTATGATCGTGCGACCGGATTTTCAGTCCCGCCTGGCGGAACGCGGAAAATCGGCGATCGGCAAACCTGCGTTTGAAAAGATAGAACGTACGCTCGAATGGTGGTTGCAGCGCGAGACTTACATGATGGCATTTTCTGGAGGCGACCTATTGAGCTTCCATAAGGGCCATCTGGATTCGCTTGAAGACGGCGGCGATTTCATGGCGGTGACGAATGATCTCGGGCATGCCAACACGACTTTAAAAGCGCTGGATGCCTTTTATACCTATCTGGGGCTTCCTTCGTCACTTGGTGAAGCCCGTATGCGCAAAGCTGGCGTGATTTACTCTGTTGGATCGACGCCCTTGCCGCCGCGAGAGCCGCGCGAATATGAAGTCACGCCTGCCAACAAGATCGATCATATCGTCGAATATGTCGAGGACGGCGACCCGAGGACATTCGATGATATGTTCTACGGCGATGTCGACCATGAGTTCGTCATGTGGGTCGACCACGGAGAATGCGACGACGATATCGTCAAAATGTGCGAGCGCGTGCTGAAAACGGGTGAACTTGATGGCTGGTTCGATAATGACACGCTCGACCTGATCGTTGAATATCGCGGCGTCCAACACCGGATCGAATATCCGAACGATTTTGCCGACCGGGACACTTCAATACTGGGCCTAAACAAGATCATTCAGCCGGAGTTCGAACTGCGTTATTGCACGGCATCTGCGGGAAGCGACATGGCCGCAATTTTACCGCTTAGGCACGAAGAATGGCAGGCGCTTGAAGCCCGTTGCGGGGAAAAGCTTCATCTCTACTTTGAGCCAATCGACGATAGCTTCCGCCAATTCGGCTATTGAGGATCAAATCGCCTGAAAGCCCTTTGCATAAATATGCCAAGTAAAGATCGCCGCAGCACCGCGATGCGGGCGCCATTTTTCGGCGATTTCGCGGATGTCCTTTTCTGATGGGCGGGCATTCATCTTGAGCAGGCGTCCGACACCTTCCTGCACCGCGAGATCGCCCGCAGGCCAGATGTCGCTGCGGCCTTCGGCAAACAGCAGATAGATTTCCGCTGACCAGCGACCAATGCCTTTGACTCGTGTCAGATAGGCAATGGCTTCTTCATCATCCTGAGGCAATGCATCTAGCGGCAGTTCTCCCGAGATCACAAGCTCAGCCAACGACCGCGCATAGCCTTGCTTCTGACGACTGAGCCCGCAAGCGCGCAGCGCATCGAAATCCTGCGCGATAAGTTTATCCGGCGCGCAGCCTTCGCCGAGCAGTGCCTCCAACTTGTTCCAAACCGACGCAGCGGCGGCAACGCTCACTTGCTGCCCGACAATGGTCCGCAACAACGTCGCATAACCAGGTTCGCGAATACGCGCTTCGGGGTAGCCGGTAGCCGCAATCGCATCGGCAAAGCGAGGCTCCATAATGGCGAGCGCATCGAGCGACGCGCGTAATCCTTCGGCTGGAATGCCCATCAGTTCGCGAGTTTCAGCAATGCCATGGGCGCGCCATAGCTGGCAGGACCAATATCCCATACCAGCTTTTGCAATCCGCCCGATTCCTCCGGCCCCTCTTCGCTGTTGTTCGCGAGTATCCGCGCTTCGGTGGTCAGCGTAAATGTCCCCTTTATCTTCACCGGTTCGGCAGGTGCCTTGTC
The DNA here is from genome assembly GCA_041753095.1 of Sphingorhabdus sp. GTDB lineage: Bacteria > Pseudomonadota > Alphaproteobacteria > Sphingomonadales > Sphingomonadaceae > Sphingorhabdus_B. The sequence continues at coordinate 7,727 of JBGSVG010000147.1, forward strand.
TGATCCCGATTTGCCCAGCATGCCAGCAGCCATGCTTCCCATGCCAAGAAGCGCGCTCATCGACATTTCCGGATCGGTCTTGAACGCCGGTGCCTCGACCCTGACCCGCTTGTTATCCCAACGCGTGATGTGGATCATCGGCTCGCCGAGCGCATAGCGGGGAATGACGGGGAAGGCGTAATCATCCGCCAGCTTGCCGGTGGTGCTGTAATCGACCATGAACACGCCGTTGCCGAGATGTTCGACCTTGTGCCAGGCGGCGAGGCGCTCGACTTCGCGCGTGAATCGCTTGATCGTTTCAGGGTTTTCCGGATCAATACCACCCAGCATCATTTCCGCCATTTTGCGGCCTTGTTCGTCGCGCTTTTTCTTGTCGGACTGCTGGGTATCCCATTCCTTTTTTTGCTGACTGATTTCTGCTGGCGTGCATTCTCGCTCGTTAGACTCCCATGACGATATCGCTGCAGCAGCATCGTCTGCGGCTTGGGCCGCTTCGTCAGCAGCTTTTGCGGCCTCACCGGCCGCGTCTTCGGCATCTTGGTCAGCACTGATTGCGGTCGCGAAATAGCGGGCAGGGACAATGGAAAAGCCTTTATCGTCT
>JBGSVG010000148.1:0-11558 GCA_041753095.1 Sphingorhabdus sp.
GCCCGTGCCGTGATCGCAGGAATATCCAAAGCCGTCATCGCGGTAGCAACGGAGGCCGCCTCACCGGTTAGCGGATTATTGCGCGTAAATTGCATTTTGCCTCTCCCAATTTTTTGCCTCAGCGTAGCTACTTGCAACGGATTTTTATGTTTCGTCGAGTGCCATGAAAACTAGATCGGCAAACCGACATAATTTTCGGCAATACTGGTCTGCGCTGCGACCGAATTGGAAATATAATCCATCTCGGCCACCTGCATCGCGCGCTCGAACGGTCCGTCATCGGGGAAGCGGTGCATCAACTTTGTGAGCGACCAGCTAAACCGTTCCGACTTCCAGACACGCGCCAATGCCTTTGCAGAGTAACCTGCCACTGCGTCATTATCATTGGCGTTGAAATAGGCGATCAATGCATCCGACAAATAGCTCACGTCCGATGCCGCAAGATTGAGCCCTTTAGCGCCGGTTGGCGGCACGATGTGCGCGGCGTCGCCCGCAAGAAACAGGCTGCCATATTGCATCGGTTCGAACACAAAGCTCCGTAAAGGGGCAATGCTCTTTTCGATCGAAGGCCCCCGCGTGATATTTGCTGCAGCTTCGGGACCAAGGCGAACCGCCAACTCATCCCAAATGCGGTCATCAGACCAGTTTTCGATTTTTTCGGCCAACGGCACATCGATATAGTAACGGCTGCGCGTTTCCGAACGCATTGAAGTCAGCGCAAAACCACGTTCATGATTGGCATAAATCAGTTCATGATTGCACGGCGGGACATCGGCCAGAATCCCAAGCCAGCCAAAGGGGTACACCAGCTCGTAAGGCTTGCCTATACTGGCAGGAACCGCCTGCCGCGATGGGCCGTGAAAACCGTCACATCCGGCGATGAAACGGGCGTCAATACGGTGCTCGGTGCCATCTTTGGTGTAAGTGACGTAGGGCGCTTCGCCTTCGATATCATGCAGCGATACTTCGCCTGCGTCATAAATGACCTCAAGTCCGCGGTCTGGCGCTGCGTCCATAAGATCGCGGGTGATTTCGGTCTGGCCATACACCATGACCTGTTTCCCCGTAAGGCCTGCGATGTCGATGCGGATCAACCGCTCCCCATCTGCTAAATTAAATCCACCATGCAACAAACCTTCGGCGTTCATCCGGGCATCGAGGCCGAGCCGTTCCATGAGGTCGGTGGTGACCCGCTCAAGAACACCCGCCCGGATGCGACCGAGGACATAGTCACCCGACATGCGCTCGACGACAATACAGTCAACGCCTTCTGCGCGCAGCAAATGTCCAAGGAGAAGACCGGCAGGACCGGCACCGATTATAGCGACTTGCGTTTTCATGGCTCAGAACTGCTTCTTAAGATCGTGCAGAACTTTGTAGCAGGGCAGCACTTGGGCAACCGACGAATTGGGTTCGCGCCCCTCACGGATTGCTGCAATGAACTCGCGGTCCTGCAATTCGATGCCGTTCATCGAGACATCGACTTGCGACACGTCAATCTGCTCCTCTTTACCGGTGAACAGATCATCATAGCGCGCGATATAGGTCGCGCTGTCACCAATATAGCGGAAGAAGGTGCCGAGGGGGCCATCATTGTTGAAGGACAAGGACAGCGTGCAGATCGCGCCAGATGCAGCCTTCAACTGAATCGACATGTCCATCGCAATGCCAAGCTCGGGATGGTGCGGGCCTTCGATGGCATTAGCCTTCACGATGGGCCCCGCCTGATATGCGAACAGGTCGACGGTATGCGCCGCATGGTGCCAGAGCAGATGGTCGGTCCATGACCGCGCTTCGCCTTTCGCATTCATATTTTTGCGGCGGAAGAAATAGGTTTGTACGTCCATCTGCTGGATATTGAATTCACCGGCGACAATCTTGTTGTGCACATATTGGTGACTCGGATTGAACCGGCGCGTGTGCCCGACCATGCAGACAAGCCCGGTTTCCGTTTGCTTGTCGAGAACGGCTTCGCTGTCCGCCCAGCTATCGGCGAGCGGGATTTCGACCTGAACATGCTTGCCTGCATTCATACAGGCAATCGCCTGCTCTGCGTGCATCTGCGTCGGGGTGCACAAGATGACGGCATCTACATCATCGCGGGCCAGGGCGTCGTTTAGATCGGTAGAGAAATGTTTGGCACCATATTTCTTTGCGACTTCCTCGGCTTGCTCGATCCGGCGGCTGATGATCGAAGTGATCTCCACTCCGTCGATCAGCTTCAATCCATCGAGATGCTTTTCCCCGAACGCGCCCGCGCCTGCCAAAGCTACTCTCATGTTACGGGCTCCAATACGAGATGGCCGATGGCCGTGTTGCTACAAGGGATATGGTAATGGCGGTGCAGACACTTGGTAGACTTGCCCAGCGCGCCGCGCATGATCAGCCACATCACCATTTCAATGCCTTCGCTACCGGTTTCGCGTAAGTATTCGATGTGCGGAATGAAGCGAGCGGCGTCGCTGTCGCCAATGAGCATATCGAGGAATTTATTGTCCCATTCGCGGTTGAGCAGGCCAGCACGCGGTCCCTGCAACTGGTGGCTCATTCCGCCCGTGCCCCAGATTTGAACGTTCAGATCCTCAGGAAAACTCTCAACGGCACGGGCAATCGCCTCTCCCAGCGCCCAGCATCGGTTACCCGATGGAACAGGATAGGTCACGACATTGACCGCGACCGGGACGACCTTGCAGGGCCATTTTTCGGGTTGGCCGAACATCATCGACAGCGGAACCGTCAGGCCGTGATCGACATCCATCTCGTTGATGATCGTCATATCGAAATCGTCGAGGATCAAGCTTTGCGCAATGTGCCAACCTAGATCGGCATGGCCTTCGACGTCAGGAACTGCCCGCGGACCCCAGCCTTCATCAGCGGGCTTGTAATGTTCGCCGCAGCCAATGGCGAAGGTCGGGATGATGTTCGCGTCGAAAGCAGAGGCGTGATCATTATAAACAAGAATGATGACATCCGGCTTTTCTGCCTTTTCCCATTCCTTGGTCCATTCATATCCCTGAAAAATCGGTCCGAAATAATCGTCGCTTGTCTTGCCTTGGTCAACGGCTACCCCGAGGAGGGGAACATGGCTTGAGCCGACACCGGCTGTGATACGTGCCATCTAATCTTATCCTTTGCTTTCCGTGTCGCCCATGGCTGCCTGGTTCGCCTTGATGGAGCGGTTCCCCTCGGGAGACCGCCCGCCGTCGAGCATCATCTGGCGGTACTCGGGCCAGCTCATGTCAGTCATCGTCGAAACGGCTTCAGCAAAAGGCAATCCGTCGGTCGAAAACAGCTTGGACAGAAAATAGACATTGCCGCCCATATCCAGCAGCGCATTGTAATCGCGTGCAATTACTGCTGCCTTTGCCGCTTCTGACAATTGCCATTCGTCCAGATAGGCACGCTCGTCCGCTTTGAAGCGCGCTCGACCTTCCTCCTTCATCAGGCTCATCGCAAACTGGTTGATGTGATAGCCTTTGCGAGCCCGCGCAGCGGTAAATATCCGTGTCCCCGGGATGTCCTCAAGCTCTGCGAGATATTCATGAATGTTCTGCATTATGCCTCCTCGGGCCAATATAGGCGCATTGGATTGTCGACGAGCAACTTACGTTGAAGCTCGACTGTTGGCGCGATTGCCGGGATTAGATCGACGAGCGCACCGTCGTCAGGCATATGACCAACCATGTTCAAATTGGGATGTGGCCAGTCGGTGCCCCACAACACTCGGTCTGGAAAATGCTTAACCACATGTCTCGCGAACGGAACGAAATCGGCATATTCTGGCGGCGGCATTTTCGACAGACGTTCTGGACAGGTGACCTTTGTCCAAATATTGTCACGCTCCATAAACGATAGGAACGTCTCGAATTCCGGTCCATCGACCCGTTTCGTCACATCGGGGCGTCCCATATGGTCTACAACCACGGTCGTCGGGATCGAAGTAAAAAAATCCCACCGTTCTTCAAGGTCCGCTGCTTCGAAATAGACAACGATGTGCCAGCCGAGCGCTGAAATCTTATCTATAATCCCGCGATAATATTGATCGGGCTTTGGATCGACCAACCGTTTTACAAAATTGAAACGCACGCCGCGCACGCCTGCGTCATGCATGGCTGCTAGTTCGGCATCGCTTATGTCTGGCCGCACGGTAGCGACCCCGCGCGCCTTGCCGTTTGAATGCAATAACGCATCAACCATCGCGCGGTTGTCTGCGCTGTGACAGGTCGCCTGCACCACAACATTGCGGGCAAATCCCAAATGATCGCGCAAGGCAAACAAATGATCCTTGCCCGCATCACATGGCGTATATTTACGCTCCGGCGCATATGGAAAATCAGCACCTGGGCCAAAAACATGGCAATGCGCATCCACCGATCCGGCGGGCAGTGCGAAGTCGGGCCTTTTTGGGCTAGGGTGAAACCGCAGCCAATCTGCGTCCATCTGGAAAGCGCTCATCAGAGCCCCCGCGCCTTCAGCTGTGCGTCCAAACGTGGGAATACGCGGCGGGCATTGCCTTCGAAGATCATGTGGCGTTCGGTGTCACTGATATCGAGTGCATCGACATAGCGCTTGGTGTCGTCGAAATAATGGCCGGTGGTCGGGTCAATCCCGCGAACAGCCCCCACCATTTCGCTGCCGAACAGGATGTTTTTGTTGTCGATCACATCGGCAAGCAAATTGATCCCCGGCTGATGATAGACGCAGGTGTCAAAAAAGACGTTGTTCATGACATGAGTCGACAGATCGGGTTGCTTGAGCATATCGGCCAGCCCGCGATACCGACCCCAGTGATAGGGCACTGCACCGCCGCCATGCGGAATGATGAAGCGCAAATTCGGGAAATCCTTAAACAGATTGCCCTCAATCAACTGCATGAACGCGATTGTGTCAGCCGCTATGTAGTATGCCCCCGTGGCATGCATCGCCGGGTTGCAACTGCCCGAAACATGGATCATCGCTGGCACGTCGAGCTCGACCATTTTTTCGTAGAACGGATACCAATATCGGTCGGTCAGCGGCGGGTGACTGAACTTGCCGCCAGCCGGATCGGGGTTCAGGTTGCAACCGATAAAGCCCATGTCGACGCAGCGCTCGAGCTCGGCAATCGACGAGATCATGTCGGCCTCGGGCGACTGTGGCAGCATGCATACGCCCGCAAAGGTTTCGGGATACAGGCCGACCACGCGCGCAATCAGATCATTGCAAACCTGAGCCCACTTCACCGCAACCGATTGATCGCCGACATGCGGGGCCATCGCCGACGCGCGGGGTGAGAAGATTGTCATATCCGCGCCCCGCTCTTTCAGCAGGCGAAGCTGGTTCGCCTCGATAGTCGCGATGATGTCCTCGTCGGAAATATCGGGGTATGGCGGACATTCGGTCCCTGCCTTGAACGCAGCCCTTTGAGCGTCACGCCATTCATCATGCGCCTTGGGTAAAACGGTATAATGGCCGTGGCAGTCGATAATCAGCGTCATACCGCAAGCCTCTTCAATTTCGCCTGCAAACCTTCCGGCGGCGACTTTATATCGAGCGCCCCAAGCTGGGCCTGCCGTTCGGTTGTACCGCGAGTCATGAGTGGCTCGATACCGAGTTCGATTAGCGTTTTGACGGATTCCGCCATCTCCGCGGAGCGGCGAGTGCCATGAACGAGCATCCGGTCGAGCCGGTAATCAGCCCCTGTCGCCCAGTCATTACCGAAGCTGTTCAGCACCTCGTCGGTCACGCCCGCTTTTTCGCACGCAAGCAAACATTCCGCAGTCAGCGCCTCAACGCCCTTGTACATGACCGAGCGAAGCATTTTGATTGTTGACGCACGGCCGACATCGTCACCCACAATCCGGATATTCGAAAAGCCAAGTGCCGCGAGCGCATCTTGCCCGTCTTGTGCATGTGGACCGGAGAGCAGCAACGGTACAGCCATCAAAAGCGGGTTTACCGGTGCCATAATCGCGGCATCAACATACCGCCCGCCAGCAGCCTCGATATAATCGGCAGCCTCGCGCTTGCCGCCCGGCGAAACGCTATTCATATCGAAATATAGCGCACCGGGCGCAATATGCTGCGCGGCGTCACGCGCCACATCGATTGCGGCATCGGCGGTTACGACGCTTATAACATTGAGCGAGCCCGTTATCGCTTCGGCCAACGTTTTGCAGACCACGGCGTTGGTTGAGCCTGAATCAACCGGACGCACATCGAACACCCGAGCATCGCTGTTCCAGCGTGCGGCATCTGCAAAACTGCTGCCGGCTTCACCAAAGCCTATCAGGGTAATTAGAGTCATGTCGACGGGCTAGGGTGCACCCTTATAGACGTCCAATTTGAAGCGTGGTCATTCTATAATTTTTTTCGAATTATAGCGCTTGGACCGTTTGTTCGATCTGCGCGACAAATGCTGCCTGGAGCGCTGTAGGCTGCCAATCTGCCCGGGTGCTGATGCCAATATTGCGTGACAGACCAGCGGGTGCTTCAGCCACGATTGTCAGCCATTCCGCCTCCAACTCAACGGCAACCTGATCCGGCGACAGGAGCGTCAAAAAGTCCGAAGCGACCAGCAATTGACGAATGATGATAACCGAGCCGCATTCAATCGGCACATTGGGTAATGCCAGTCCCATTTCATCGAACATCAGCCTCCATAGACCGTGCAGCGGCGTGCCTGCCGGGGGCATGACCCAGGGGTAACTGGCCAGATCGAGGATATTAGGCGCTTTGCCTGCTAGGGGATGGCCCTTCCGCGCGACAATGGCTGGCCGGTCAAAAAATAGCGGCTTTTGCTCGATGTCAGCACCCGGTGAAGGGTTACGCAACGCGCCTATCATCAGATCAAGTTCGCCATCGCGTAATGGTTCGATCAAATCGCCAAAAGCACCTTCGGCAATGGAAATTTTCACCTCTGGATATCGGGCGTGAAATGCCGCAACAGCAGCGGGCAGCACACGCGCCCGAGACAGCGGCATCGCTCCCACCGAGATCCGTCCAATCTCGCGCCCTTTCAAACTTTCCAGTTCGGCCAAACCCGCCTCAAGCTCGGCGCGCGCCAGGCGAAAATTTCGGATCACGCGCCGACCGGCATCGGTAAAGCCAATGCCCCTGCCGCGCCGTTCCAGCAATGGACGACGAAGCGCAATCGACAGGTCACCCAAAGCACGGTGTAAAGTTGGCTGTGCCAGGCCAGTGATTGCGCTTGCGCCTGTATAGCTTCCGCCTTCCGCAAGCGCGAGCAAAGCACGCAACTGTGCGGTAGTTACGCGCGCGCTGCCGATATGCGCCAAAGCACGTTCGACGCGCGGCGCGAATATGTCGGCAGCGTTTGTTCGGCGCATTCCATCGGGTTGTCGTTCGAACAATGTGGTTGCGAGTTGGGCTTCCAATTTCGCCAGCCCTTGGGTGATGGCCGGCTGGGTGATGCTCACAGCTTGGGCCGCCGCGGAAATGCTGCCCAACCTTACAATTGCAGCCATGGCACGAAGGTGACGAAGGTTGAGTTGCCAAAGCATATGATTGGCTAATTAGCACTAGCTTATGGCCAGGGCAAATTTTCGACTTTGCCATGCAGTGTCGGCTATTTAGGTGGATATTAAAGGAGTCCGAGATGAACGGAATTGTTGTTCAGAATATCGAGCGCGCCGACCCGGCGGTCATCGCAGACTTGGAAAGTTGCGGGGTCTCCACGGTGCACGAAGCACAGGGGCGTACTGGGCTGCTGGCCTCGTATATGCGGCCGATCTACACAGGTGCACGGTTAGCAGGGAGCGCAGTGACTATCTCCGCACCGCCCGGCGATAACTGGATGGTGCATGTGGCGATCGAGCAATTGCAGGCAGGCGACATATTGGTAATCGCACCCACGTCCCCGTGCGAAGATGGCTATTTCGGCGACTTGTTAGCCACGTCTGCACAAGCGCGGGGGTGCAAGGGCCTGATCATAAACGCTGGTGTGCGCGACGTGCGCGACTTGACCGAAATGGGCTTTCCGGTTTGGTCAAAGGCTATTTTTGCCCAAGGCACGATCAAGGCATCGCTGGGTTCGGTCAACATACCCGTGGTGTGCGCAGGTGCGCCCATCAATCCCGGCGACGTGATTGTGGCCGATGATGACGGGGTGTGTGTCGTGCCGCGCCAGAATGCCGCAGAGGTCGCAAAGGCGGCGAAGGCGCGTGAGGCGAACGAAACCGCAAAACGCGACCAGCTTGCAACCGGCATCTTGGGCCTCGACATGTACGAGATGCGTGGGAAGCTGGCAGAGATGGGACTGAAATATACATGAAATCCGCACGCTGCATGTGGATGCGCGGCGGCACATCGAAGGGAGGCTATTTCCTGAAAGATGATCTGCCGTCCAACATTGCCGAGCGCGATGCGTTCTTGCTTGGTGTCATGGGTTCCCCCGATCCACTCCAGATTGATGGCATGGGCGGCGCTGATCCGCTGACCAGCAAGGTTGCAGTGATCAGCAAATCGGAGCGGGACGGCGTCGACGTCGACTATCTGTTCCTGCAGGTGTTTGTTGACGAGGCAATCGTCAGCGATGCCCAAAATTGCGGCAACATACTGGCGGGCGTCGGGCCGTTCGCGATCGAACGCGGATTGATAGAAGCCAAAAATGGCGAAACGTCCGTCACGATTTACATGGAAAATACCGGTCAGGTCGCAGTCGCAACCGTTCAAACTCCGGACGGTAAGGTCATATATACTGGAGACGCCAAAATCGATGGCGTGCCCGGCACCCACGCCCCGATCCCACTCGAGTTTCGTGATACGGCCGGATCAAGTTGCGGTGCATTGCTGCCTACCGGTCACGCTGTCGATGTCATAAACGGCGTTCCGGTCACGCTGATCGACAATGGCATGCCATGTGTGGTGATGAAGGCCACAGACGTTGGGATCACCGGCTATGAAGATCGCAATTGGCTCGACGCAAATGCCGAGTTGAAGGCAAAGATCGAAGCGATCAGGCTGGCCGTTGGCGAGCGAATGAACTTGGGCGATGTACGCAAGAAATCCGTGCCGAAAATGATGCTCGTTGCTCCGCCAAAAAACGGCGGCGCAGTAACCGTCCGCAGCTTCATACCTCACCGAGCGCATGCGACTATTGGCGTGCTCGGCGCGGTTAGCGTTGCGACAGCTTGTTTGATCGACGGATCACAGGCGGCACAGGTTGCATCGATCCCCGATGGTCAACGCAAGCAGCTTTCGGTCGAGCATCCTACGGGTGAAATGACTTGCATACTCGAATGCGGCAGTGACGGTCTTGTTTTGTCTGCTGCGTTGCTTCGAACTGCCCGGAAGCTCGCAGACGGAATTGTGTTTGCCTAACATTTAGAAATCAGCGGAGCAGACTGGCCTTCGAGGCAAAAGCACACGCAAATCCCTGATCATGCTTAGCCCCTCATTGACAGAGCAATTCCCTGATTCGCTAACTGGGGAATTCGGCCTCATAAGCCGCGGAATTGCTATTCAATCAGAGAGTGCGCGAGGACCTTTGCATCGAAACTTTAGATGTTCCCTGAAAATTCCCTGCCCTACAGCGAAAATATAAGCGCAAAAGCATTCACAGGTGACTGCAGCCACCGCCACGCAGTCTGCAATTTTTTGGTAGTTTCAGAGAACCGTTCCCAAAACGCCTCAATTCTGCGCCTCTCATCGCGCACTTTTTCCTGTGACAGTCCGATGATTAGTGAATGGCACTGAACCCAATGAGCGCTCACTGCTGATTCCAGAGCACCAATGATTCGCAAGACAGTGGAAGCTTCTGCTACCAACCTTGCACTCGTCACCGATAGAATCGCACGCTGCTCCCGTCCATTGCATGCAAAAAAAGAGGCAGCCATGAGGCTGCCTCTTAAAGTCTGGTGCGACCCAAAGAGATTTAATCGTCGATATTACGCCGGAATGTCTCTGGCAGGAACGTAACGCCGATGACCAACGTCGCGCCAGCAACCACGATTGGGTACCACAGGCCGTAATAAATATCTCCGGTGGCTGCCACCATGGCGAAGGCCGTGGTGGGGAGGAACCCGCCGAACCAGCCATTTCCGATATGGTAAGGCAGCGACATCGATGTGTAACGGATGCGGCTCGGGAACAGTTCAACCAGCAAAGCGGCGATTGGACCATATACCATCGTTACCAACAGGACGAGGTAGGTCAGGATCAAGACCACCAGCGGCTTGTTGATTTGCGCCGGGTCGGCAAACAATATCTTCTTCGCAGCTTTGGGGTCCTTTAAAGCCGCTGGATTGTCCTTCACAGGATATCCTGCAGCTTCGAGCGTAGTGATTACCTCGCCGCCAAATGCCTTAATGGCGGCACCTTTGTCATCACCGGTCACTTTCGATGGATCGGGTGCAGTGATAATCTTGTCGCCGATTTTTACCGAAGCGATAGTTCCGGCGGGCGCATCGATGACAGTGTAGCTGATTGCATTTTTCGCGAGATAGGATTTGGCAATATCGCAGCTTTTGCTGTCGAATTTATTTTTGCCAATCGGATCGAACTGAAGCGAGCAATCATTGTCGTTCACGGTGACCGAAACCGGCGCAGCTTCGTTTGCCTGGGTCATTGCGGGGTTGGCCGCGTTGGACAATGCGTGAAACACAGGGAAATAGGTCAGCATGGCAAGCGCGCAGCCTGTCATGATGATCCACTTGCGCCCGATTTTGTCCGACAACCAGCCGAAGAAGATAAAGAACGGAGTGCCGATAGCCAGCGCAATCGCGATCAGGATATTGGTCGTTGCACCGTCAACCAGCAGAATCTTCTCAAGAAAGAACATCGCATAAAATTGGCCAGTGTACCAAACCACGGCCTGACCGGCCACGGCGCCAAGCAGCGCGATGATTACCCACCGGGCGTTTTTCCATTGACCAAATGCTTCGGTCAGCGGCGCCTTTGAGGTTGTGCCTTCGTCTTTCATCTTCTGGAAAACAGGGCTTTCAGCCAATTGCATGCGGATCCACATCGACACGGCAAGCAGCACGATCGAAACGAGGAACGGCACGCGCCAGCCCCATTCCTTGAATGCTTCTTCGCCGATATACGTGCGGGTACCAATTACAACGAGCAAGGCTGCAAACAGGCCGAGTGTCGCGGTTGTCTGGATGAAGCTGGTGTAGAGCCCGCGTTTGTTATTGGGTGCATGTTCGGCCACATAAGTCGCGGCACCGCCATATTCACCGCCGAGTGCAAGCCCTTGAATAAGGCGCATCACAACGAGCATGATTGGAGCAGCAACGCCGATTGACGCATAGGATGGCAACAATCCGACGACGAATGTCGACAAACCCATCAGCCCCATCGTGACGAGGAAGGTATTCTTGCGGCCAACCATATCGCCAATCCGGCCGAAGAATATCGCCCCAAACGGCCGTACCGCAAAACCTGCGGCAAAGGCGGCCAATGCGAAAATAAAACCAGTGGTTTCGTTGACGCCCGAAAAGAACTGGGCCGAAATGATACTGGCCAACAGGCCGTACAGGTAAAAATCATACCATTCAAAAACCGTCCCAAGCGACGACGCGGCGATGACAAGCTTTTCGCTTTGCGTCGCCTGA
>JBGSVG010000149.1:0-3827 GCA_041753095.1 Sphingorhabdus sp.
CTACCGTCTCGTCGATCACCGCATGGAGCTTTATGGCGTTGCCATCGACCGCAAGGATTGAACATCGCAACCCGGCGGCTTTTATCGCCGGACAGTTCATGTTTGTCGCGCGGCTTTTGCTCATGGCGAGCAGCCTGACGGCGGGTATCATTCTTCACAATATCTGGCGATTGGTTCGGCAGCCATCACCTTGGCCCCGACTCTTTCTGCTCTCGGTCAGTTGGACCAGCGGCATCGCCACCGCTACCACGGGCACGAGGATCCGGCGTAACGTATTTTATGCCGCAAACCACCATAGCTGGATCGATATTCCGGTTATGTCAGGTGTAACGGGCTGCACATTCGTGGCCAATGACGGCATCGAAAGTTGGCCGCTCATTGGCTGGCTGTGCAAGATCAACAACACGATTTTCGTGTCCAGAGAAAACCGCTTGAGCGTCGGCGATCAGGTCGATGTGCTGCGTGACGCTATGACGGGCGACCAGCCGGTGACAATCTTTCCAGAAGGCACGACGCACGATGGTTCCGGCCTTTTGCCGTTCAAGCCCTCGCTCTTTGCCGCTTTAGTCCCTCCTCCGCCGGGGATGCTCGTGCAGCCGGTATTCCTGACCTATGGCCGCCACACGCCGCGTATCGCTTGGATTGGCGAGGAAAAGGTCACCGAGAATTTCTGGCGGTTGCTCTCTTACCTGAAACCCATCACGGCAACGCTGCATTTTCTCGAACCTTTTGACCCCGCTCACTATCCGGATCGCAAAGCAATTTCCGCTGAAGTTCGCACGCGAATCGGTTCGGCGATGGAGGGTGGCGGCCTCGCATCGCGCCATGTATAGGCGCGCTTTATGAGCACGGATTCTCCCAAAACCTATCACGTTAAAAATTACGGCTGTCAGATGAACGTCTATGATGGCGAACGCATGGCTGAGATGTTTGCCGCGCAAGGCATGACGCTTGCGGACGAAAAGGCCAATGCCGATCTGGTTGTGCTCAACACCTGCCACATCCGCGAGAAAGCCGCCGAGAAAGTGTATTCGGAAATCGGTCGCCTGCGCCGTAAGGACGGCACCAAGCCGATAGTCGCAGTCGCGGGCTGCGTCGCGCAGGCCGAGGGCGGTGAAATCAGCCGCCGTGCTCCCGAAGTTGATATCGTCGTCGGTCCGCAGGCCTATCATAACTTGCCCGATATGGTCGCTGCCGTCTGCAGAGGTGAAAGTGTGGTCGATCTCGACCTGCCCGGTCTCGACAAATTCGCAAAACTCCCCGCGCGCCGCAAACAAAACGCCACCGCTTTCCTTACCGTTCAGGAGGGTTGCGACAAATTCTGCACTTATTGCGTGGTGCCTTACAAACGCGGCGCCGAAATCTCGCGCGGCTGGACTGAGCTGGTCGACGAAGCCAAGGCGCTGGTCGATGCGGGCGCAAAGGAAATCACACTGCTCGGGCAGAATGTCAACGCGTGGTCGGAGGGCGACCGCGATTTGGGCGCGCTCATCCGCGAACTCGACAAAATCAATGGCCTCCGCCGCATCCGCTACATGACCAGCCACCCCAATGACATGACCGAGGGCCTCATCGAAGCCCACGGCGATGTCGAAAAGCTAATGCCCTTCCTGCATTTGCCTGTGCAATCCGGCTCCGACCGCATTCTCAAGGCAATGAACCGCAGTCACAGCCGCGATTCCTATCTCCGCATCCTCGAACGGGTCCGCGCTGTCCGTCCCGATATCGCCTTCTCCGGCGATTTCATCGTCGGTTTCCCCGGCGAGACCGATGCCGATTTCGAAGACACGCTCAGCCTCGTGCGCGAAGTCGGACACGCTCAAGCCTATTCGTTCAAATACAGCCCCCGCCCCGGCACCCCCGCCGCCGACATGGCCGACCAGATCCCGATGGAAGTCATGGACGAGCGCCTGCAGCGGCTACAAGCGCAACTCGTTGCCGACCAGACCGCTTTCAACCGCAACACCCTCGGCAAAACATGCCAAGTGTTGCTCGAAAGACCCGGAAAGCTCGCCGGACAATTAATCGGCAAATCGCCCTGGCTGCAGTCTGTGCATGTGCTTGCGCCAAACCTTACTATCGGCGATGTTGTGATCGTTGATGTCACCGATTCTGGACCCCTGAGTCTCAAAGGAGAACCGAAGATGAGAGCAGCCGCCTGAATGGCCAAAAGGGCACAAGCGCAAGCTGGTGATATGTCGCGTCTCGAAATGAGCTTCGACAAACCGCACCTCATCAACTCCGTTTTCGGCGAATTTGACCGAAATCTGGTCACCATAGAGAACCGGCTGGGGGTCTACATCTCGGCACGCGGCAATCGCGTGCAGATTGAGGGCGAGGCTGGCGCCATTGGCCGCACCCGTGATATTCTCAACGACATTTACTCGCGCGTTGTCCGCGGCGAAATCATCGATCAGGAAGCCGTGCAGTCTATTATCGCGATGACCGCCGAACCGACGCTTGAAGGCATCGTCCGCAAGGAAACCGATGCGCCGGGCATCATGATCCGCACCCGCAAGAAAACATTGGTGCCGCGTTCGGCCAATCAGGTGCCATATATGGAAGCATTGGCCCGCGACGAAATAATCTTCGCGCTCGGCCCGGCAGGCACCGGCAAGACCTATCTCGCGGTGGCACAAGCCGTCGCCATGCTCATCACCGGCGCGGTGCAGCGGCTCGTGCTGTCGCGCCCTGCCGTCGAAGCCGGCGAGCGGCTTGGCTTCCTGCCCGGCGATATGAAGGAGAAGGTCGATCCCTATCTCCGTCCGATTTACGACGCGCTCTACGATTGCCTTCCCGCTGAGCAGGTCGAACGCCGCATCGCGTCGGGCGAAATCGAAATTGCCCCCATCGCCTTCATGCGCGGACGTACACTGGCCGATGCCTTCATCATCCTCGACGAAGCACAGAACACCACCGCGGCGCAGATGAAGATGTTCCTCACCCGGTTCGGCATGAACAGCCGCATGGTGATCTGCGGTGACCCGCATCAGGTCGATATTCCGGGCGGCGAGCGCATGTCGGGCTTGAACGACGCCGTCAATCGCCTCGAAGGCGTAGACGGTATCCAGACCATCCGCTTCAACAGCAGCGACGTCGTCCGCCATCCGCTCGTTGGCCGCATCGTTGATGCCTATGAGGGCGGGAATGATTGATGTCGAATTAGACATCGGCCTTGATTGGAGCAGCAGCGGTTTCGGGCAGAGCGAAGTCGAAAAGGCAGTCGATGCCGCGATTAAGTTCGCTACGATTCCCGCGCTTGCCGATCCACCCGTACCCGTCAGTGTCAGCGTCAAACTCTCGGATGATAATGAAGTCCATGCGCTCAATCTCGAATGGCGCGAAAAAGATAAGCCAACCAATGTGCTTTCCTTTCCGATGCTGGATGATGAAGAGATCGATGCGCTACTCGTGGGCAAACATGAAGCTCCGGAAATCATGCTCGGTGATATCATTCTGGCTTATGGTGTTTGTCAGGCCGAAGCCGCTGAAAAGAACATAGCGATTGCCGACCACGCCACGCATCTTGTCATACACGGGATGCTACATCTACTCGGCCACGACCATATCGACGAGCAAGAAGCCGAGGCGATGGAAGCTTTGGAGGTAAAAGCGCTTGCGTCGATGGGCCTGCACAATCCATATAGCGACTAATTCACGGCAATAAGAGGTACCGATTTCCCCCAATGTCAGAGGGCGACAGTTTTAACGGTTCAAAAACCGTAACCGACGACGATAGCGACGGACGAATATGGCAGCGGCTAAGGACGATGTTCTTTGGCCGCAACCACGAGCCGACGTTACGCGAACAGCTTGAAGAAGCCATT
>JBGSVG010000150.1:0-5958 GCA_041753095.1 Sphingorhabdus sp.
AACAGTTGCACGATAGCTACGTCACCAATCTGTCATTTTACCGTCATTCACGAGTCACAGCTCCGCCTTAGCTCCGCATTTGATTGACAGAATCACCGGGGGACTAAGTGGCAATTTCGTTGGCGGAAAGGGTAAGGTTGCGATCGCGCCGGATCACTTCCGTACCGCTTGCCTATCTGGTTCTTGGCCTGCTCGCTTTAATGCTGTCTTTTCAGGTCGCACGGCTGTTCTGGGCGATTGTTACCCCGGTCGGTCCGGTAGGAAACTGGCGCGCGCCTTCGGTAAATATCGTGCCGTCCTCAGCCCGGATTGGATTGTTTTCCGGATTTGATCCGTTCTTTCGCAATGATGCAGTGACTGCCGGCACCGACAATGTGACATCGCTCAATCTGAAGCTGTTCGGCATTCGGTCGAATGAAAGCTCGGGCGGCGGTTCAGCGATTATCGCTGGCGAGGATGGCATCCAGAACAGCTTTGCTGTCGGTGAAGAAGTTGCGCCCGGCGTGACGCTAGACTCGGTCGCGTTCGACCATGTCATATTGTCGCGCGGCGGCGTCAAGGAATCGCTATACATCGACCAGTCGGTTCCTGCTGAAACCGTGAACCCGGCGTCCGCGTCTTCTACCGGAACGCCGCCAACTGCTCCGTCAAATGGCAGCGTCGGACTGAACACCGAAACCCTTCAAAAATCCATCGGCTTTGCCCCCCGGAACGAGGGCGGACGTGTTACCGGCCTCGTCCTGCAACCGCGCGACGACGGCACTGTGCTGCGCATGGCAGGATTTCAGGCGGGCGATGTGGTCGTTGCTGTCAATGGCCGCCCGGTATCGTCGGCCGCCGATATTGCCGCCCAACTCCGGCCCGGATCCCGCCTTAGCGTCGAAGTCGAACGCGGCGGGTCGAAGGTACCCATAGCTTTGAATTTGGAACAAATGTGATTCGTAAACTGACCCTCATGCTCGCCTCGACGGCGCTGATTTTTGCCGTGCCGATTGCCGCGCAGCAAACCCTGAATGTTCGCGATGCCGATATTCGAGCGTTTGTTCAGGATGCCGCTCGTGTCACTGGCCAGACCTTCATTGTCGATGGCCGCGTCGCCGGCAAGGTGTCGGTTGTGACGGACCGCCCCTTATCACGCTCTGAATATTTCGAGGTGTTTCTGTCGACGCTGCGTGCCAATGGCCTCGTCGCCATCCCGATGCGTGGCGGTGGCTATCGCATCCAGCCATCCGATGGGGCTGCAACCCAACCGTCGCGGGTTGGCAGCCGCGCTGCCGCGCCAAGCCAGTTCGTCACTGAAGTGTTCCGGCTGCGGTCAATTGACGCGACCACGGCGGTCGAAACATTGCGCCCGCTGGTTAGCCGCGAGGGTTCTATTACCGCTAATCGTAATGCCAACAGCCTGGTCGTCGCAGATTATGCCGACAATATCCGCCGCATCCGCGAACTTGTGCGCCAGATTGATCGCGATAGCGCAGCGACCCAGATTGTAACGCTCGACAATGCAGGCGCGCGCGAAATCGCGACGGCGTTGCAGGGCCTTGCCGGGCAGGGCGGCGGCGAAGGCGGCCGTTCCCCAGTCTCGGTCGCTGCCATCGACAGCAGCAACGCGATTGCCTTGCGCGGTGACCCGACTTCGGTGGCGCGCTTTGCCGCGATGGCGAAGCAGCTCGATGCCCGCGCGCAATCGGGTGCCGAGATTCGCGTATACCGCCTTGAACATGCCAATGCCGCGACTTTGCTTGAAACGGTGCAGTCGCTCATCGGCGGGCAGAACAATGCGTCGCAGGGCAGCGAATTGCCGCCCGTCGCAGCAGCGCCAGCCAATAGTGGTGCATCCGCGCCCGCGCCTTCACCCGTCGTTGCCGCTTCAGGCTCAGGCAGCAACGCGCTTGGTGGTCGCGGCCCCGTCGTCGTGACACGCTACGAAGGCACCAACGCATTAATCGTTGCCGCCAATCCCGAAATGCAGCGCACCTTGGGTGAGCTTATCAGGCAGCTCGATACCCGCCCCGAACAGGTATTGGTCGAGGCAATAGTCGTCGAAATTGGAAATGATGCGGCAAAGAAGCTGGGCGTTCAATTCCTCGTCGGCGGAAAGAACGCGCCATTTGCAGCAACCAATTACTCGAATGCTTCACCCAATATCCTGACTATTGCAGGCGCGATTGGGGCAGAGGAACTGACCCGCACAACCACGACAGTCAACGGCACAACCACGACAACATCGACCAACAGCGCGCTTGGCGATAGTTTACAGGAAGCAGCAGCGGCCTCAATCCTGAGCGCGACCGGCGGTTTTGGCGGCTTTGCGCTCGACATCGGCAAAAATGCGATTTTTGGAACGATTATCAACGCGATTGCGTCCGATACAGAATCCAATTTGCTCGCAACGCCCCATATCGTGACGCTCAACAACCAGAAAGCAAAGTTTCTGGTCGGCCAGGAAGTTCCTGTCAGCACAGGCGAGCAGCTGTCGGCCAATTTCGAAAATGCCTTCCGCACCGTGCAGCGTCAGGAGGTAGGCATCAAGCTTGAGGTCACGCCGCAGGTCAATGCGCAGGGCGATGTGAAGCTTTTCCTGAAGCAGGAAGTATCGAGCGTTGCTGGTCCTGTATCATCGCGGTCAAGCGATCTTATTCTCAACAAGCGCGAATTCGAAACCACGCTTACCGTCGGCGACGGGCAATTGCTTGCGATTGGCGGGTTGCTCAACGACGACGAGCGCCGCACCATCGAACGCATTCCGCTATTGAGCGATATCCCAATCATCGGCGAACTGTTCAAATCGCGCAGCCGAAGCCGCAGCAAGACCAACCTGATGGTCTTCATCCGCCCGACGATATTGCGCAGCCGCGCTGATGGCGACGTGATGACTGCGCGTCGCTATGATTATGTCCGGGGAATGCAACTGGCGCGAAATCCAGATATAGAGCCAAGCATCGACGAACTGCTGCGCGATTATATGGGCGCGCTGCCGCCGGTTACGCCCAATGTTGGAGCGGGCGATATCATGATCGGCGCCACCGACAAACTCGAGCGCCCGGCGACTGGCGGACCGTTGCAACCTGCGGAAGTTCCTCCAAGCAACATCTCCACAACCAATGGGGGTGGCCAATGATCATCCGGCGCGGCGGAGCTGATGTGTCAGACACAACGCCCGCCGAGGCGGCCGAGCCGGTAGTTGCCATGCCGAGCCCGCCGCTGCTCGACTTGCCCTATAATTTTGCCAAGACCCACGGCTTAGTGCTGCGGCACGAGAATGACAGCCGCCTGGTAGTCGCAATGCGCGAAGGTGCCGACCCGCTGATGCTGCTCGAAGTTCGCCGCTATCTCGCGATGCCGTTCGATGTCGAGATGGCCGATAACGCAACCTTTGACCGCTATCTGTCCGACCATTATGCCATGGACGGATCGGCAGCGGCAATGGCCGGATCAATTGGCACTGGCGACAGCGATCTGCTGTCTGATATGCTGCCAAGCGCCGACGATTTGCTGGATAGCGCCGACGATGCGCCAGTCATCCGCTTAATCAACGGCATCATTGCCGAAGCGGTACGGCAAGGTGTATCCGATATTCACGTAGAGCCATATGAAACCGGGCTTGTCGTTCGGATGCGGACCGACGGTGTGCTTCAGGAACGCCTTCGCCTTCCCGCCAATGTCGCGCCAGTCGTGGTCAGCCGGATAAAGGTCATGGCGCGGCTCGACATTGCGGAGCGCCGGATTCCCCAGGACGGCCGTATCGGACTGACGCTTGGCGGCAAGCTCGTCGATGTGCGCGTATCGACGCTGCCCAGCCGCGCTGGCGAGCGCGTCGTGATGCGCATACTCGACAAGGAAAATGCAGGAATCTCGCTCGATCTGCTTGGCATGTCCGACGATGCGCTCAAAATACTCGGCGATGCCTTGGCCGAGCCGAATGGCATCATCCTTGTCACCGGTCCAACAGGGTCAGGCAAAACCACGACGCTCTATGCAGGCCTGAAGCGCCTCAACGACGGCAGCCGCAATATCCTGACCGTCGAAGACCCGGTCGAATATGCGGTAGAAGGCATCGGCCAGACTCAGGTCAATGCCAAGGTCGGGATGACCTTTGCTGCTGGCCTCCGCGCGATACTCCGACAGGACCCCGATGTCGTAATGGTTGGCGAAATCCGCGACCGTGAGACCGCCGATATCGCAGTACAGGCCGCGCTCACCGGACATCTGGTGCTGACCACCGTGCACACAAACGACGCGCTGGGTGCGATTACCCGGATGCGCGACATGAAGGTCGAGCCATTTTTGCTCGCCTCGACACTCCGCGCGGTGAT
This sequence comes from Sphingorhabdus sp., assembly GCA_041753095.1. Lineage (GTDB taxonomy): Bacteria > Pseudomonadota > Alphaproteobacteria > Sphingomonadales > Sphingomonadaceae > Sphingorhabdus_B. Next base: position 4,317 of record JBGSVG010000150.1, read on the forward strand.
TGCGCAGCGGCTGGTGCGGCGACTGTGCCCTGAATGCCGCGAGCCAGTACAGGCCGACGGCAGCGTTGCCTCGCTGCTTGGCTTTGACCGCGGCACGGTGGTGTATAAGGCGGTGGGCTGTCCGGCATGCGGTAATACCGGCTATCAAGGCCGTATCGGCGTGTTTGAGGCGGTGCGGATCGACGATACCCTCCGCCGCCTGATCAACGATGGCGGCGACGAAGCGATCCTGTCACGCCATGCATTTGTGAACCAGCCGAACTTGAGCGCGGCGGCGCGCAAGCTGGTCCGCTCGGGCGACACTACACCCGAAGAGGCAATCCGCATTTCGCGCCGTGAAGACATCGTCGATGCCTGACTTTGCCTATCATGCCATCGACCCCGAGGGACGCGAAAAGCGTGGCCGGATCGCTGCCGCCAATGACGATGGCGCACGCGAGGCCTTGGCGCAAAAGAAGCTGTATGTCGTGCGCGTCGAAGCCGCACCAGCCCGGCGTTCGGCGCTTGCCGACCTTCAAATGCGTCGGCGCAGGCTGAACAGTAAACAGCTTACATTGTTCACTCGCCAATTGTCGTCACTGGTTCAGGTCAGCCCGCTCGAGGAAGCACTGCGCACAATCAGCCGCCAGAGCGAGCAGGCGCATGTTCGGGAAATACTGACTGAAGTTCACACGGGCGTAGTCGAAGGTCAGCGCCTGTCCGAAGCCATGCGCCGTGAGAGTGTCAGCTTCCCGGCGCTGTACCGGGCGATGATCGCAGCGGGCGAAGGAGCCGGGACTTTACCGCTGATCACGGAGCGGCTCGCCGCGTTGCTCGAGCGGCAGGCGGAGATGCGCGGCAAGCTGATCGGTGCGCTCGCATATCCTGCGGTGCTGTCGCTCGTCGCGATATTGGTGGTGATGGGTCTAATGGTCTCGGTCGTGCCGCGCGTGGTTGAACAGTTCGACAATGTCGATCAGCAACTGCCGCTAATTACGCGAATTGTGATTGGCATTTCCGCCTTTCTGGCAAGCTATTGGTGGGCGATTTTAATTGCAGTCGTTCTCGGCGGTCTGCTTTTCATTCAAGCACTGAACCAACCCGCCTTCCGGCTCTCGGTGGACCGAACGGTGCTTCGTCTGCCTTTGCTGGGCAAACTTCTCCGCAATCTTCACGCTGCGCGCATGGCGCGGACATTGGCAACGATGGTTGCGAGCCGCCTGCCTTTGCTTGAAGGGTTGCGCCTCACTGGTGGCACGATCCGCAACAAAGTGCTGTCGGGCGCCAATGACGATATCGTCGAGGCAGTAAACAGCGGCGGCAGTCTATCGGGCGCCATGCGTGCGAGCGGCGTCTTTCCCCCATTGCTTGTTTATTTGACCGCGAGCGGAGAGAGCGCAGGCCAGCTCGACCTCATGCTCGAACGCGCCGCTGAATATCTCGAGCGCGAATTCGACAATTTCACCAGCGCCGCTTTGTCCTTGCTTGAGCCACTCATTATCGTCGCGATGGGCGGGGTGGTCGCTGTCATCATATTGGCGATATTATTGCCTATTCTTCAACTGCAAAATCTTACGGGACTATAGAAATGCTGCGTATCCTGTTTCAGCTCTTAACCGATCATCATCGCGCCCCGGCAAAGTACCGGGCGAAGCCCCGTAAG
>JBGSVG010000151.1:0-5538 GCA_041753095.1 Sphingorhabdus sp.
ACCCCCGCCCATGAATTTTAGCAACATCTCCGCATGGTCGATCCGCAATCCGGTGGTTCCTATCGTTTTGTTCATAGCATTGACGCTGGCGGGCGTGATGTCGTTCATGAACATGAAGGTGCAAAACGACCCTGACATCGAATTTCCGGTTGTTGTTGTCTCGATTTCGCAGCCCGGTGCAGCGCCGTCCGAAATGACCACGCAGATTACCCAAAAGGTCGAAAGCGCAATTCGCAGCGTTCAGGGCGTACGCAACATCGATGCAAGCGCAACCGAGGGCAACACAACGGTCAGCGCTGAATTCGAAATCGGCGACGATATCAATGCCGCAGTAAGTGAAGTCAAAAATGCGGTTGACCAGATCCGCAGCGACTTGCCCGATGGCATATTGGAGCCGCAGATTTTCAAAGTCGCAACCTCAAGCGATCCGATTGCCTATTTCGCGGTCGAGGCCAGCGACATGACGCTCGAACAATTGAGCTGGTTCGTCGATGACAGCGTCGCCCGCCGCCTGCTTGCGGTCGAGGGCATGGCGTCAGTCAGCCGCAACGGCGGCGTTTCCAGAGAAATCCGCGTCGTACTCGATCCTGCCAAAATGCAGTCGCTTGGTGTTACCGCCGCGCAGGTCAACAGCGTCCTGCGCCAGCAAAATGTGAATGCAGCGGGCGGCCAGTCCGAAATCGCCGGTTCGCGCCAATCGGTGCGTGTACTTGGCAATGCCAAAGATGCATTTGCGCTGGGTCAAACGCAAATCAGCCTTGGCGGCGGTCGCACGATCAAATTGGCTGATATTGCGGAAGTTACCGACGGCTACAGCGAACAAAAATCGATGGCGTTCGAAGGCGGCAAGCAGGTCGTGACCTTCGGCATGTCACGTGCCAAGGGCGCCTCCGACGTCAGCGTGTTCGACGATGCTGCGGTCAAAATGGCCGAGATCGAAAAAGAAAATCCGGGCATCAAATTCACGACATTGTTCAACAGTGTCGATTACACCAAGGGACAGTATAAAAGCTCAATGGCCGCGATGATCGAGGGAGCGTTGCTTGCCATCGTCGTCGTGTTCCTGTTCCTGCGTGATTGGCGCGCGACGGTCATTTCGGCCATCGCGATTCCGCTTTCGGCCATTCCAACCTTCTGGTTTCTCGACCTGTTGGGCTTTACGCTGAATACCATGTCGCTGCTGGCTTTGGGTCTGGTCGCAGGTGTGCTGGTCGATGACGCCATTGTGGAAATCGAAAATATCGTGCGCCACATGCGCATGGGCAAGTCCGCCTATCAGGCATCGATTGACGCTGCCGACGAGATTGGCCTTGCCGTCGTTGCCACCACATTCTCAATCGTCGCGGTGTTCCTGCCCGTTGGTCTGATGCCCGGTGTTGCTGGTCAGTTCTTTAAGAATTTTGGCTTAACCGTCGTCGCATCGGTGCTCATGAGCCTTGCAGTGGCGCGTATGATTACGCCGATGATTGCGGCCTATTTCCTCAAATCCTCTGGCACCGCCGAGCATGGCGAAGGTCCATTGATGGATCGTTATATGAAAATTCTGCGCTGGTCGCTCGGCCATCGTCGCTGGATGATGGGTCTTGGCGTGCTGGCCTTGGCCGCGACCATTGCGCTGATGGTTGTTCTGCCAAAACAGTTCTTTCCGACCGGAAACCAGGATTTCAGCCGCGTCCGTATCGAGATGGTCCCCGGCACTACGCTTGATCGGACTAAAATGGTCGTCGATCAGGCAGCGGCAATTGTCGAAGGCCAGCCCGAAGTTGAAACGGCTTTGCAAAGCGTCCGCGAAGGCAGCGGGAGCATCTTTGTCACATTGAAAAAAGACCGTGATCGCACCAGTCAGGAATTCGAACAGGCTCTGTCGCCTGCATTGAGCCAGATCGCCGATGCCCGCGTGTCATTCCAGGCATTCGGCCCCGGTGGCGGCGGTTCGGGCCGCGACGTTTCGGTCATGCTGTCGGGTTCAGATCCCGCGGCGCTGGACCGGACAGCGGTAACATTGGTCGAGCAGATGAAGGGCCTAAAAGAAGTTCGCTCGCCTCGCATTGCGGCAGATCTGCAGCGGCCAGAATTGCTCGTTACCCCGCGCACAGACCTCGCTGCGCAGCTTGGAGTGAGCACCGTCGCATTGAGCCAGACCATCCGCATCGCGACGTTGGGCGATATTGACCAGAACAGCGCGAAATTCTCGCTATCCGACCGCCAAATTCCAATCCGTGTCATGCTGGCAAAGGAAAGTCGCCAGAGCCTCGATGTCATCCGCAACCTGCCGGTGCAGACTGCAAGCGGTGGTTCGGTGCCGCTCTCGCGCGTTGCCGATATCAGCTTTGGCGCAGGGCCAACGTCGATTGAACGTCGCAACCAGAATTTCCGCATCTTTGTCGGTGCTGACTTTGCTCCTGGAGTTGTGTCATCGACAGCTGACGCGGCGATAAACAAATTGCCAGTCATGACAAACCTGCCCACCGGCGTGTCACGTGCACCCTTTGGTAGCCAGGAATGGGAAGCCGAAATGCAGCGTGACTTCCTCGTGGCATTGATCTCGGGGACATTGCTGGTTTTTGCAGTGCTAGTGCTACTCTATCACCGCTTCATGTCGCCTTTGGTCAATATGGGATCGCTATTGCTGGCACCACTGGGCGGGTTGATGGCTCTGGCCTTGGTCGGACAACCCATCTCGATGCCCGTGTTCATTGGTATGCTCATGCTATTCGGTATCGTGGCCAAAAACTCTATTCTGCTAATCGATTTTGCTATCGAGGAAATGGCGCGCGGCGTTCCGAAATTCCAAGCCATCATGGAGGCAGGTCACAAACGTGCTCAGCCGATTGTCATGACCACGGTGGCGATGACCGCTGGGATGATCCCGACCGCATTGTCGCTTGGCGGTGACGGACAGTGGCGCGCGCCGATGGGTACCGTTGTGATCGGCGGCCTTATTGTTTCGACATTGTTAACACTGCTTATTGTCCCGGCTGGCTTCAGCCTGGCCGACGGGTTCGAAAAGCGCGTCGGTCCATGGTTGCGGACGCGGCTGCTGACCTATGATCCCGACAAGCACGGCGAGAGAGAAACCCCTGTTGCCAAGCCTGGCAAGAAAGCCGGCAAAGACGACCTTGGCGGATTACAACCTGCCGAGTAATCCCGCTCTTGGCAGTTGCTTGCTTCCTAAGCTAAGGCCTTGATATGAAGTCGGCCGACAAATTGGGGCAGTCCGAAAAGACCCGCTATGCCGAGCGCGATGCAGAATTGCGCCAGATGCGGATCATCGCTACTGGCCTGCTGCTGTTCATGGTCGCGCTGTTCGTCGCGGGCAATTACATGGAAACCCGTTACGAAGGCTATTGGGGTTTTCTGCGTGCCTTTGCCGAGGCAGGCATGGTCGGCGGACTCGCCGACTGGTTTGCGGTCACGGCGCTGTTCCGGCATCCGCTGGGCATCCCTATCCCGCACACGGCGATTATTCCAAATAACAAGGAACGGCTGGGCCGCACACTTGCCAGCTTTTTGCGGACAAATTTTCTGACGACAAAGGTCGTCGCCCGCCGCGTGCAGCGCATGGACGTCGCAGGGGCAATGGGCAAATTCCTGAGTGCACCGGCTGGGGGCGAAGGCCGGATGCGCATGGGGGCATCGCGGCTCATGGGCGATATCATCGCAGCATTGGACGACGAACGACTGGGCGGTGTAGCAAAAGGCGCAATCCGCAAGCAACTCGACAAGCTCGATATCGCTCCCCTGCTAGGCCAGCTTTTGACCGCGATGATCAAGCAGCGGCGGCATGTGCCCGTGCTCGATGGTATCATCAAATGGGCATCGAAAACGCTGGATGCGAACGAGCATCTGATCCGCGCGATGGTCGAGGAGCGCGCCAACACGATCATGCGCTGGACTGGCCTCGATGACCGCCTTGCCGACGCCATCGTCAATGGCCTCACCAAGCTGCTGCATGATATGGCCGCTGACCCTGACCATCCATTGCGCGAAAAGGGCGAGGAAGGGCTTGCCAGCCTTGCCCATGAGCTGCGCCACGACAAGGAATTGCAGGCGAAAGTCGCGCATTGGAAGGGGCAATTGCTCGAAAATCCGGCGATGAGCAAGTGGATCAACAGTCTCTGGGACCAAGGCCGCGACGGGCTGCTCAAGGCCGCGCGCAATCCCGATGCCGCTATGGCGGGAAGCTTTGGCGATGCGCTGATCAAACTTGGTGGCACACTGCAAGACGACGCACGCCTTAAGCATCAGATTAACCGCTTCGCCCGCCGCGCGATTGTTGGCACCACCGAAAATTACGGCGACAATATTGTGGCTCTGGTATCCGACACAATCGCCCGCTGGGACGCCTCGACCATCACCGACCGCGTCGAAAATGCAGTAGGCAGCGACCTGCAGTTCATCCGCATCAACGGCACGTTGGTCGGCGGAATGGCAGGCATTGTCATCCATGCAGTAGGATTATGGATTTAGGCTTAAAGCGCCGCGATCATCCGTTCCGCCGCTGCCGCCACCACACGGGCGCTTCGCTTCAAGTTGCTTTGGAAATCCCCACTGCTTTCGCCATCGGCATTGTCTGTCGTGGCTTTGATCGCCGCCCACGGCACGTCCATCCGGGATGCCGCTTGCGCGACGGCAGCGGTCTCCATGTCAATAATATCGCCGCCAAGCGCCTCGTAAAGACGCCGGCCATGATCGGGATTTTCCACAAAGCTGTCGCCGCTGATTATCCGGACCTTGGGCAGACCGATATCAGGCATGGTTTTGGCCCGAAAGGGTTTGACATGCGCTTCACCAATTGGCCACGCTCCGGCGGTGTAATGTGCAAAGCGATCATGTCTTGATGCACCATAATCGCCCTGCACTGCCTCGGTAATCTGAAAACAGTCGTCTTGGATATTCGACAACTTACCTGCTGTGCCAACCACAAGTAGCAACTGCACATGATAATGCTCGACAAGCATCATCGCTGCCATTGCCGCGTTGACCTTGCCGATCCCGCTACATGTAATCGCGATATCCTTGCCTGCATGCGTCACCTGCCGCACCAGAAAGCCATGCAGCGGTTCGCCATCAGAGCTCTGGCCTGAAAACAACGCCGCCGCCTCAGCATCGACACCTGTAATGATACCTATGCGTTCAATCATTGCCGTCGCCTTTTTGTTACCCTCCGTACAGGCTTAAATCGGCTTTGATGTGATTATGATGACAACCGCCGCAAATTCCGCAACTGAAGGCAAAATGCGGACAGCACGATTCAAGATTTTCTTCGATGGGGGTTGCCGACCAAATCCCGGGCAGATGGAAACCGCCGTGGTTGCGGGTGGGGTGACCTATCTTCAGCCTGATTGTGGAACCGGCGATAGCAACGAAGCCGAATGGCTGGCATGTATCCACGCGGCCGAAATTGCGGTTTCGATCGGCGCGCGGAACGTCGTGTTTTTAGGCGATTCGGCGCTAGTGGTCAGTCAGGCCAGTGGCCGTGGCAAGTGCCGAAGGCCCGATTTTGCGGCGTATCTGGAAAAATTTCGGTCAATCGCC
>JBGSVG010000152.1:0-4181 GCA_041753095.1 Sphingorhabdus sp.
ACCAGCAGCTTTTTCGGCATTTCGGGCGGCACCATCGCGTGCCGATAGGTCCAGATGCGCTTTCCGTCAGCAGGTGCAAACGGCAAATCGCGCGCGCGTGCGCCGGTGGCGAGGATGATGTTCTTGGCGGTCAGCTCTTCGCTCTTGCCATCCTTCGTGACGGTCAGCTTGTTCGCGGCGGTCAGCTTGCCGTCGCCCATATGGACGGTGATCTTGTTCTTCTTCATCAGATGCGTAACGCCCTGATTGAGCTGCTTGGCGACGCCGCGCGACCGCTTTACCACCGCGTCGATATCCGCGCTGATATTGGCCGCCGTCAGTCCGTAATCGCCCGCATGTTGCATATAATGATAAATCTCCGCCGAACGCAGCAACGCCTTGGTCGGAATGCACCCCCAGTTGAGGCAGATGCCGCCGAGATTCTCCCGCTCGACAATCGCGGTTTTCAGCCCAAGCTGCGCGGCACGGATGGCGGCAACATAGCCACCGGGGCCGGAACCGAGGACGATTAGGTCGTAATTGCTCACAAAGTAGCTCCATGCTCATTAGCCCTCTCCCCTTGCGGGAGAGGGTTGGGTGTGGGGTCGCCGCACGTCTGTGCGGCATTATTTAGAGTGGCAGTGATAATCGCTTCGGCCACGCCTTCCATATTGTTGAAGATGTCGCCATTCCAGAAACGCAAAACAGTGAAGCCTTGTTCTTTAAGCCAGGCATCGCGTTCGATGTCGGCTTCGCTTTCTGCATGCTGGCTGCCGTCAGCCTCGACAATCAATCGATGTCCAAAGCAGATGAAATCGACAATATAGCGATCATCAATCACGTGCTGCCGACGCCATCGCAATTCGTTCAGCCGCTTATGCCGCAAAATATGCCAAAGTTTCCGTTCCGCATCGGTCGGATTGGCGCGCATATATCTCGCGCGCTTTTTCAAAAGTTCATGCCGCGATTGAACTTGCGCCAACGTCTTTTGCGTCGCTAACCGCGACACGACCCCACACCCTCCCACGCCTTCGGCGCGGGCCCCTCCCTCTCCCGCAAGGGGAGAGGGGTTAAACGGCGAAATAGCCATTAGAATGGCTCCAAAACATATAACATTTAGCCATTTGCGAAGAGCGCGGTTACATACATTGCAGGTACCAGTAACAATAATCCTTGGGCCATACGCTTATTGCTAGCATCGTTAAATAAAACCGTACTCACGACAGCACTGCCGATGGCGAGAATGATTGCGACAAAACAAAGCAAAACCAATAAATAGGGGGCCGTTTCGCTTATCGATGCGACAAAAAGCATTGCGAGCGCAAAAATCGTAAAAGGAACGACAGCAACTAGAAGCAGTAATGCCTCTACTCTTGCCACCACGCACCTCAAGCCACCAACCCCAGCGGCTTCTCCACCAATTCCTTGAACACTTTCATCAGCATCGCGCCGTCGGCTCCGTCGATTGCGCGGTGGTCGAATGACCCCGTGGCAGACATCACCGTGGCGATGGCGAGGGCGTCATCAACGATATAGGGCCGCTTTTCACCGGCGCCGATGGCCAGGATCATCCCCTGCGGCGGGTTGATGACGGCGTCGAACTGTTTGATGCCCATCATGCCCATGTTGGAAATCGACGCGGTGCCGCCCTGATATTCATGGGGTTGCAGCTTGCCTTCCTTCGCCCTGCCCGCAAGCTCGCCGATTTCAGTAGAGATCGCGGAGAGCGATTTGCCGTCCGCGCCCTTGACGATGGGCGTAATCAGCCCGGTGGGCACCGATACCGCGACGCTGATGTCGGCGCGGCTATATTGCAGCATATTGTCGCCGGCAAAACTGACATTGCATTTGGGCACCTGAACCAGCGCCAGCGCCAGCGCCTTGATCAGCATGTCGTTGACCGACAGCTTGACGCCGCGTCCCTCCAGCGACGCGTTGAGCTCGCCGCGCAGCTTGAGCAGTGCGTCGAGGCGGACATCGACAGTCAGGTAGATATGCGGCACCTGCTGCTTGGATTCGGTCAGGCGGCGCGCAATGGTCTTGCGCATGTTGCTGAGCCTGACGACCTCGTGCGGGATGTCGGTTTCGATGGGGGTAACCGGAGCGGGGGTTGGAGCCGTAGGGGCTGCTGTGGCGACGGGAGCGGGTGTTGCACCGGCCTTCGCGCCTTCCAAGTCAGCCTTCACAATCCGTCCATTGGGGCCGGTGCCGGTTAGACCGGCCAAATCGATGCCCTTGTCGGCTGCAATGCGCTTTGCCAGCGGGCTAGCTATAATGCGGTCGCCTGATGCTTTCAGGGCAGCCTGAACATCCATTTTCCGTTCGCCTCGAGCCTCGTCGAGAGGCCCATCGGTTTGCGCTGTCTTTACGGGTGTCTCGACTGCGCTCGACACAAACGGTTCTTTTTTCGGCGCAGGTGCTGCGGCATCATCGTCTTCACTGGAAATCACCGCGATCACGGTACCAACCTTCACCCCATCGGTACCTTCGGCAACCAGAAGCTCGGTGATGACGCCCTCATCAATCGCTTCGAACTCCATCGTCGCTTTGTCGGTCTCGATCTCGGCGAGCAGATCGCCAGAAGAAACGCTGTCGCCCACCTTGACCAGCCATTTGGCAAGCGTTCCCTCCTCCATGGTCGGCGAAAGCGCGGGCATTTTGAGTTCGATGGACATCCTAAAGGCCTTTTTCCGGTCACTATTTGGATTTAGCGAATAACCATGCATGCCGCAGCGTCAAGCGGCTTAAGGTTGCCAAGCATTCAAATTTCGCGCAGGCTATACGAATTCATAAAGGCTGGGCGCACAAGACCATGCCGGGGGGAGCGCATGCGGACATATCTGGTGGTCATCGACGAGACCGATGAAGCGCGCACGGCGCTGCGCTTTGCCTCGCGCCGTGCGTCCAAAACCGGCGGCGCGGTGCATATATTGGCGCTGGTCGAACAGGCGGACTTTGTCGCCTGGGGCGGCGTTCAGGCGACGATGGAGGAAGAAGCGCGGGTGCGGGCCGAACAGCTTGTTACCGCTGCTGCCGGGTCGATTTTCGAGGAAATGGGCGTGCGGCCCGCGATCACTGTGAAACCTGGCGAGGCTATCGATGTCGTCAAGGTGATGCTGGAGGAGCATCCGGAGATTGCGGCCTTAGTGCTGGGCGCGGCGGCACAAGGCGCGCCGGGGCCGTTGATTGCCCACTTTACCGGAGTAAATGCGGGCACATTACCCTGCCCGGTCATGGTTATTCCGGGGTCGATTAGCGACGAAAATCTGGATGCGTTGAGCTAGCGCTTCTTACCCTGATGCCGGATATTCTAAGGACGTCCGCGTTTGCCAACGTCGAAATTCCCGGCCTTGCCCTTATGTTTGAACCGGTCCGGGGCGTAGCTGCCGCCTTCGGGCAATTCAAACCTCAGCGCGCCAGATACCGGGTTGGCCTCTGCGAGCCGAAGTTCCAAACGCATTCCTGGGCGATATTCTTGCCGGGTTTTCTCCCCTATCAGCGTCTGGCTGGCCTCGTCATAATGGAAATAGTCTTTGCCCAGAGTTGAGACTGGCACCAAGCCATCGCCGCCAATACCCTCAACTGTCGCGAAAAATCCGAAATTTTGTACGCCGGTGATGCGCGCTTGGACCACCTCGCCGACCTGTGCCGAAAGAAACGCCGCGATATAACGGTCGGTGGTTTCGCGCTCTGCCTCCATCGCGCGGCGTTCGGTGCGGCTGATCGCTTCGGAGGTTGCTGCGAGTTTGGCAGTAGCCGCCTCGGTCAAGCCGGTGGTTGGCTCAACGTCCTTGAGCTTGGGCTTCGGCATTTCGAGGCCGTATGAACTGACCAGTGCCCGATGAACGATAAGGTCGGCATAACGGCGGATTGGCGACGTAAAATGCGCGTAGCTGCCCAATGACAGCCCGAAATGGCCGACATTGGTCGGGCCATAATAGGCCTGAGTCTGGCTGCGGAGCACCGCTTCCATGATTTGCGGGCGGATTTCCTCGTCGATGATCTTTTCTAGGATGGCGTTGAAGGTTTCAGGCTTAACGACCTGACCCAACGCGAAATCAATGTCGAAGGTCTTGAGATAATCCTTCAGCGCGACCAATTTCTCGCGGCTCGGCGGTTCGTGTGCGCGATAAATCAGCGACGATTTCTTCGCCTCAAGTGCCTTGGCCGCGGCGACGTTGGCGGCGATCATGAAATCCTCA
>JBGSVG010000153.1:0-2261 GCA_041753095.1 Sphingorhabdus sp.
GGCAAGGCTGGCGCGGGCAGGACAGCCACCGGCTGGACAACACGGGCCTGCCCGGGCGGGTTGCGCAATCAGAACTGCTGGCCCAGGGCCTCTCTCGAATGGCGGACCCCGCGCTGCAGTGCTCTTGGCTAAAAATTCAAGGCTAACGCGGGTCAAATGGTCAGTCTGTGACGCTACCGAGACCAAATAGCTCAGCCGTAAACACCAACCGCTCGGTCGCTGGAAATGCTGCATGGGCAGTCAATCGGCCGTCCTCGAAACGGAAATGCCAGGTGCGCTGCGGCAGCGGCGGCTTGGATTGAAAAGCACTGGGGGCAAGAATGACAATATTGCAGCCAAGTGTAAGATCGCGGGCAGATGTCGTTCGGATCAGTTCGATCTCCGCCGTTCGCGCCAATGATGCAAGGTTCTGACACGGTGCATAATCGCTTTTGTGCGTCCAGAGCGCGGTGTCCTCGACAAAAGGAGCAAGTGTCAGATCAATCGCGTGATCGGTCCGAACCTTGGCGGTAAAGCTGGAATGTTCAGTCGTAGTGGATGGCGGTACAAAGCCCGGCGAGCGCAGAAAGAACCGCAACCGCCAATAGGCTGTCTCGGCAATTGCAGTGCTTTCGGCTTCACTGGCATAGAAGATGCCAGGCCGTTCATATGCACGGCGGAACCGGCTGGCGGTTCGGTGGCCATATCGAAACGGCGATGACAGAAGAAAGTGAAGTCCCCGGGCGTCCTTGGGCAGGTCGGGCTTCGCAGCTTCCGCTAAAGCCTCAAGCCGAGCCTGATCGTCAAGCGATGCGGCCAACCTGTTGGTCGAAATCCGATGCTGTGCCTCAACGACCCGCCAAACCGTACCCGCGTAATGTCTGGCTTCAGACGCGAGCGCGGTGGGCGTCAACATAATCGCAAACTGTAAGCAGGCCTTTGAAGCTATCGATGAGGTCTATCGGACGTGCATCAAGATCGAGATTGGCGACATCCAACCACCGGCGCGAAGCCGCGTCATCGCTTCCAAGCAGCGCGTCAAGGCTGCGGAACAGACGCAGTAGGAACTGGCCGGCTTCAAAGGATTTGGATGCTGGGTCGAGTGTAGTCTGACCCGAGCGCAACCGCGAAACTGTGGCCTGCGACAGGCCCAGCACTATCCCCAGCTTTGCGTTGCTCAACCCCCAAAATTCTGCGATTTTTGATACCGCTGAGCTGAGGACACGCGCATCTTCATTTGCATCTGCTTTGAAACGGGTAGCCATGGTCAATCCTTTCACTTGGATGTTATGACATATATTCGTTCAAATGAATATCCCTTTTCAACAATTGTCGGTGTCCGCTAAACTTCCCCAGTGTACAAAGAAGGCGATGGTCGACCAACGAATGCAGCAATGAAATACGTCCCTCAAGGCTCAGACAACTTCGGAAATGGGTTCGGCCTCCTCGACTTCGATTTGCCGCCCGCCCAACACCAGAAGCAATGCGCTTGCTTCTTCGGCCCGCGCAGCGGCAGTGAGGATCGCGCGATCATCGTCGCGCAGCAGCTTGAGCCAATTACCAATATAGCTCGCATGATTGTCGAGATGGGCAACCGGAAGCCCGAGTTCGGCGCCCAAAATTGCGCTCGACAATTCGGCGATCAATTCCTCAGCGGCATAAGCGGCACTTCCAAACCGATTTTTGAGGTTCCGATCAAGCCGCGAACCATGTCCAGTCCAGTGCGATAGCTCATGGGCGAGCGTCGCGTAATAATGATCGAAACCAGTAAACAGTTCGGTCGGCGGCATGGTGATGCGGTCAGCAACGGGTTCATAATAGGCTGCAGAGCCCGAATGGCGAAGTGCCGCCGGAATCCGACCGAAGAAAGCATCGAGATCAGCTTTCCGGCCTTCGGGCTCGACGAGCACAAGGTTTTGCGAAGGATGATAACGCTCGGGCAAACCTTCAATCTGATCGGCGTTGAAAACGGAATAGGCGCGAAGCACACGGCGGCTTTCTTCGCTGGCCGCGCCTGCCTCGTTTGCTTCAACCTCTATGGAATAGCTTTTGTAGAATATCGCGATGGTCGATTTCTCGCCTTTGCGCACCTGCCCTCCCAGCTTGTTGGCCTGCACATAGGTCATCCAATAGGGTGAGGCATACCCGTTCATATCGGCGACCATCCAGAGCCAGAACACATTCATGCCGCGATAGGGTGTGCCGCAGCTGCGCAACGGTCGCGAGACCGGCAGACCGCGCCACGGTTTGACCCAGGGCTTGGTTCCAGCTTCAAGCCGTTC
>JBGSVG010000154.1:0-7023 GCA_041753095.1 Sphingorhabdus sp.
GTCGCTGTAAAGCTTCCCCAGCGCCGTAAACTTTGCCGGTTCGTAGGTAGCGCCTTTCAACTGGTTCAACCAGAAAGTATTGCCCGATGCGGCGCGTTCGATGGCTTGCTTCATCGGCTCTACGGCGCGCTGCAATTCATCGGCACTGACCGGGTTAGTGACCAGATCGGCCGCTACATCGTCAGCAAATGCAAAGAAGCGGTCAACATCGCCTGGCTTCACTTGCGTGTAAGCCATCAAATAACCGCCACTGGCGAAATCCTGCGGCCAGTTAGCTGACATATCGGGGCTATAACTTGCCGCTTGCTCGGCGCGGAACTTCTCGAATAACCGGTCGCGGAATATCGCAGCCAATATTTCCAGCTGGCGCCCCTCGCTAATGCCGGCAATGCCGCCGCCTGTCGGCCACGCCATCACTGCGGCTGCCTGATCGGTTGAGCCGCGATGGGTAAGCTTTAGCGGGGCGGCATTGGCTGCGGGGAAATTCACGTTTTGCGCAGCCGCAGTGACCGCCAAAGGTGCGCGCGGCTTCATCGCGCCAAAACTCTTTTCGAGCGCGGTGACCGCTGTTGCCTTATCAAAATCACCAAACAGCATGACCTCGACCGGTCCCTGCGCCATCAGCGGTTTCCAATAGGCCTGGAATTTCGCGGCGTCGATTTTGGCAACATCGGCAGGCGCCGCCGCTTTCCAGCGAGGGTCTTTGCTGCGCAGAAGATATTCAAGATCGCGTTGCAACACCGACGTCGCCGACATCTCAAAACTGTCATAGCCCGAGGTCGCCAGCGCCTTTGCGCGTTCAACCGGTGCGGGATCCCATCCAGGATTTTCGAGCTTCGTGGCAATCAGCGTGAGCTGGTCAGCCAGATCGTCTGGACGCGTGTTGGCTCCGAATTCAAAAGCATCGTCATCGATCGAGAAATTCAGCTCAATCCGGCGGCCATTGACCATTTGGTCGATTTCGGTGCGTTTCAACTTGCCGATACCGTTTTCCGGTAACACGAGCGGCCCCGCCCAAAGCAAGCTGCCATTATCCGGCGTGACCGCCTGATAGCCCTTGCCGAAACGAACCATCACCCGAATTTGTCCGCTCTCGGCTTTGTTCGGATAGAGCAAAGCACGCACGCCATTGGACAATTCAAGCCGCGTCATTTCCAGCCGCGACACGGTTTCTTCTGCAACCAATTTCCCGGGCGCACCCAATTTGGGTAGCGCGTCGAAACCCAATGCATTTTCCGAGAGACGTGCGGTCTTGTTCGCCGACACTGTTGCATTGAGTGCCGCAAGCGCGCGATTGTCGGCGTCCGCCACCACTGTCGGCGACGAAAGCATAAGCCGCGTGGCATCTGCCTTGAACAATGTTCGCGTCGAAGCCAGCAACCGCTCGGGCGTGAACTTGTCTTTCATGCCCTCATAAACCTGAACCACGGTTTTTGGCGCGGCGACCGTTTCCCTTATATCAACGGCATTGACGATGTCGTCGGCCTGTTTGGCGGCAGCTTCGAAGGGGTAACTGTCGAGCATTGTGCGCAGCGCATTGCCAAACAGCGTCTTTTCGCGATCAATGTCGGCTTTGGACGGCGGAGTTTCGGTGGCGTCGGCTATGATCGCGCGGACATCCTTGGTCGCCGCCTCCCATTTGTCCCCACTCGGCGTAACTGAGACCAACGTCGCGTCTGCGGTGCGGGAAATATCCTCCTGCGCGACTTCGGCGAATAGATAATTACCACCACTGCGTGCCTGCACTTCAAGGCGGCGGTTGATGATTTGGAGCGCAAGCGCGTCAATCAGCAATTGCTCGTTATAGGCGATGGTATCGTCAACCTTCCGCCACGGTCGCAGATAGGCGATGCTGACGGTGGTAGGCAAAGTCGGCTCGACCAGCACGCGGGTCGGTGTGCCTTGCGGTGTGGGGTCACCAAAGGACGGCTCGGGTGTCCGCGCGCCAGTGCCCTTCCAGTCGTTGAAATATTTCTGCACCAGATTGGCAAGCTGCGCCGGCTCCATATCGCCCGCCATTACCACAACGGCATTTTCGGGGCGGTACCAGCGGTCGTGGAACGCGTTGAGCGCCTGCGCGGTGGAGGCTTGCAAGGTTTCGGGAGTACCGATGGTCGAGCGGTTTGCGAGCCGCTGACCTTGGAATGCATGCTGACGCAGCGCGTCGCTGTAGACCATTTGCGCGCCGCTGTTTTCGCGTAGTTCGGCAAGCACGATGGCGCGCTCGGCATTCAAAGCAGTATCGGAAATACGCGGATTGCGGATCATCCCGGAAATGATCTTCATCGATTCGTCCAGCTTGTCCGGGGTCGCATTGGGCAAATCGAGCTTGTAGACCGTCTGCGTCGGGGTGGTCTGGGCATTGCTATCGCTGCCGAAGGTTACGCCGAACCGCTGCCAGATGCGTTTGGCCTCGCCATCGGGGACGAAGGTTGAGCCGCGGAACGACAGATGCTCGATTAAATGCGCAAAGCCTTGCTCGTCATTATTCTCATGCAATGCGCCCGCCTCGATGCGAACCCGGATAGAGACTTGCCCCGCCGGAACGTCGTTTCTTTTAACAGCATAACGCAGGCCGTTGGGGAGTTCGCCAAAGGTCCATGTGTCATCGACCGGAACATCGCTGCCTTCATAGAGCCAAGGCTGCTTGATGGGTTTGCTCGCGGTCGCGGCGACCGGCGCAGCTGTCTGGGCATAAGCGGATGTGGTTAGCAGCAGGGCTGCGAGGGCGAAAGCATGAGAGAATTTGCGCATTACGCTCCTTATTGCGGGCGCGGGTTGACCGCAGATGAACAATTCCAAAAATCGAATTAAAAACCGTAGTGCTGAGCCTGTCGAAGCACGCCTAGACGATAAGCGCCCTTCGACAGGCTCAGGGCTACGGTGATTCTCAGATGCCACCATCGACGCTGTCATAACCCAGGCCGCGAAGTCCCAGTTTCAAATCTTCGACACATTCGTTCAGCTTGTGCGCGTCGGTCGTCCGCACGACGAAGTTGGCGCCTACCCTGCCCTCGCGGAAGAAGGGGGTAGCTGCCGATCTGGCAGCCTTCGTGATGTTTTTCCGTGTCGCCGAGCAACTTGGCAACTTCGCTTTCGGCCACCCAGCAACCGACTTGATGCGAAAGCAACGGCGCGCCGCCCTCCAACTGCCCGGTCAGCGCGTCTAGCATTCCGGCGGTAATGTGCGGGACACCGGCCATGATGAAGATATTGCCGTGGCGGATGCCGGGTGCGCCCGACATCTTGTTGGGGATGAGGTCAGCGCCATCGGGCACGCGCGCCATGCGCAACCTGCCTTCGTTGATGCCGCCGCGTGTCTCGTAATATTTGTGGAGGACTTCGCTGGCTTCGGGGTGGATGACGACCTCAACACCCAAGGCCGCCGCAATGGCATCCACCGTGATGTCATCATGCGTCGGACCGATGCCGCCGGTGGTAAACAAATAATCATTGCGCGCCCGCAAGGCATTGACCGCCTCGACAATCGCTTCCTCGACATCGGGCACAACGCGCACTTCGCGCAGGCGAATGCCCTGGATATTCAACCACAAGGCAATCTGGCTGATATTCTTGTCCTGCGTGCGGCCGGAGAGGATTTCATCGCCGATAATCACAAGCGCGGCGGTGTAGATGCGGGATTCTGTCATTCGGGTGCGATAGCATAAATCACCCCCTCGCAAAGCGGGGAATAACCCTCTATATTGCCAGCATGGATCAATATGTAAGCGTCACGCCCGCTGAGGCCGCCCAGACCCGCGACGGGGTTATCAAATTACACGGGGCCGAAGGCTTCGAAGGCATGCGCCGCGCCGGACGGCTCGCCGCCGAGATACTCGACGCTTTGGTGCCGCATGTCGTGCCGGGTGTCGAAACGCAAGAACTCGACGATATCGTGCGCGAAATGACGATGCGCGGTGGCGGGGTTCCGGCGACCTTGGGCTATCGCGGCTATACGCATAGTTGCTGCATTTCGGTCAACCATGTCATTTGCCACGGCATCCCGTCGGAGAAGAAACTGAAAGACGGCGACATCGTCAATATCGACGTCACGCCGCAGCTGGACGGCTGGCACGGCGACACCAGCCGCATGTTCCTCGTTGGCGACGTGCCGGTAAAGGCCAAGCGCCTCGTCGATGTGACCTATGAATGCCTGATGCTCGGTATCGAGGCGGCCAAGCCCGGCAACCATGTCGGCGACATCGGCCACGCGATCCAGACCCACGCCGAAAGGCACCGCTACGGCGTCGTCCGCGACTTTTGCGGGCATGGGCTGGGGCAGCTATTCCACGACGCCCCCGAAATCGTCCACGCCGGCCGTCCGGGAACCGGACCAGAGCTTCGCCCCGGCATGATCTTCACCATCGAGCCAATGATCAACATTGGCAAGGCAGCGGGCAAGGTGCTGGAAGACGGCTGGACGGCAGTAACCCGTGACCGTTCCTTGAGCGCGCAGTTCGAACATAGCATCGGCATAACCGAAGACGGCTGCGAGATATTTACAGCGAGTCCGAAGGGGTTTGATAGGCCACCTTATTGAGCATGCGACTATTCGCCGCCTTTGCCTCGGTTTCGCTCGCAGGCTGCTCCGGTAATCCGATGTCCGAGTTCCGCAATGCAGCCGAAAAGCTAAATATTGCCGGTTTTGAATGCTCTCTCGACGTTCGCGAAATGGAGTTCGTTGAATCTCAAAGCTGCGTTCGTTTCGCTGAATTATATGGCCGCTATGCGCAGGCTAAGGATCGTGCTGACGAATCTGTTTGGTCAGCTGTCATGACATCCGAGTTTGCCAAAACAGACAATAGGGCGTTGGACGGTGTGATCGCATACTCGTGGGCTTTGACCGGCCAAGGGTTCTCAGACCCAAGGAGCTTTCAGAAATATTTTGACGAAAGCTTTGTCAAAGCGCTGCTCGAAAAATCCGGCAAGAAGTTTCGAAAGCGGAAGCCAATCTATAAGTTATAAGCTTACGACCGCAACCCGCTCGTCTCATCCAATCCGGCCATGATGTTCAAATTCTGCACCGCCGCGCCGCTGGCGCCTTTGCCGAGATTGTCGAGCATCGCCAGCAACCGCACTTGGCTGTTGTCGGGCGAACCCAGCACATAGAGGTCGAGCCGGTCGGACGGCTCCTGTGCCTCGCGGATCAGCAATTCCGACGGAGCGGCTTCGTCATGAACCGTCACCACCGGCGAACCGGCATAATGCGTGGCCAGTGCTTCGCGTAACGCGTCCGGCGACCCGCTGCCCGGCATGACCGACAGCGGCAGCGGCACCTCGACGACCATGCCGCGAAAGGCTTTGATGACCGACGGCGCGAAAATCGGCGCGTGGGCTAGCCCTGCATGGATCTGCATTTCGGGCACATGCTTGTGCTGCAAATCGAGGCCGTAGGTGCGAAAACCAATGTCGCTGCCCTCGCCGCTTTCGAACCGCTCGATAAGTGCCTTGCCGCCGCCCGAATAGCCCGACACGGCGTTGACGGTGTATGGCCAGTCCGCAGGCAACAGGCCAGCCGCGACCAACGGCGCGACCAGCCCCAGAAAGCCGGTTGGGTAGCAACCGGGGTTGCTGACCAGCCGAGCGCCCGCGATGCGGTCATGCTGGCCTTTGCGATATTCGGGGAAGCCGTAAGCCCAATGCGGGTCAACGCGGTGCGCAGTCGATGCGTCGATGATGCGCGTGTGGTTCGACGTGGTCATCGCCACCGCTTCCTTCGCGGCATCGTCGGGCAGGCAGAGGATGACGAAATCGGCATCGTTGAGCGCCTCGCGCTTGGCGGCGGGGTCTTTGCGTTTGGCGTCGTCAAGGGTGATGAGTTGGAACTCGGACCGCCCCGCAAGCCGGTCAGCGATTTCGAGGCCGGTGGTGCCTGCTGCGCCGTCGATGAAGATGGATTTGGTCAAAGCGCTGCCCTCCCAATCCCGTTCGTGTCGAGCCCAGTCGAGACACCGTGAAGTTGTGCGCGCCTTATGGGTGTCTCGACTATGCTCGACACGAACGGAGAGGGGACGGTCACAACCCCACCCTTTTCCGCGCCACTATCGCCTCGTCATGCTCGGCAAATCTTGCCACCGCATTGGCCAGCGGCTCGACACTCACCGCCATTGCGGTGCCGTTGGCGTGGATGATATTCTCGCCGTCGGCCATGATGCCGACATGGCCCGGGAAGAAGACCAGATCGCCGCGTTGCAACGCCTCGCCTTCGGGTAAATCCTCGCCAAATTCCGCCTGCTGCATATCGGCATCGCGCGGTGCGAGCACGCCTTTCAGCCCGAACACCAGTTGCACCAGCCCCGAACAGTCAATCGCATCGCCGCTGCGCCCGCCCCAGCTATAGGGCGTGCCAATCAATTGCTCGGCCAAATCCGCAGGCGAGGCCGCGACCTTGCCGACTTCGGACAGATGCACCAGCGGGATGAACCCGTTTTCGCAGGCCAGATATTTGCCGCACTCGCTGGCCTCACCGCACAGCAATTGCGCGCCCATCGGATAGCGCGCCAGCACCGGCGCCTTTGTCGTCGGTGCAGCGAGCAGCAACGTCGCCGCCGCGCTGACAATATGCGTCGCGTCGAAATCTTCGCCCAGTTCGGCAAAGCGCAGATAGCCAAGATAATTGTCGTGCAGGCAATAGCCCCAAGCCCACTCGCCCGCGACATCGAGCACCGCGAATTCCTCGCCGTGCATCAATGCGCTCACCGGCATCGACGTCGCATGGGCCTCGGCGTGGATTTCGGTAACTGGCGCGATTCCTGTGCGCAGCATCGGCACCGCATAATGCGGCGCGAACAATTTGCCGGCGAGGCAGATGTCGGCCAGATCGCCGCGGATCGGCGTCGTGCGCTTGTCACCGACAAGGCTATGCCCCGTCAGCTTGTAGATAGGCCGTCCCCCCGCCTGTATCTGGCCGTCACCCAAATGCTTTGTCCTTCAATCGTTTAGGCGTCAGCGCGCCGGATATTTGTCCGCCAGATAGCCGAAGACCGCACGCAATCCAAGCGCTTCGCCCCCTTTGGGCCGCCC
>JBGSVG010000155.1:0-4148 GCA_041753095.1 Sphingorhabdus sp.
CGCTTTGCAACAGATGCATCAGGCCAGCCGAATAGGCATGCGCTTCGCCGCCATTGCGCTGCTTGTAGAATCCGCCAACGGGAAGCCGCGCAACCGCGCTGTCAAACGCGTCGGCGTGGCGATCACGGGCGTTGACGTACAATGAGTGATAGCCTTCGCCTGAAATCTTGTTCGGCATGCCAGGGAAGAAATCGTTGACCAAGGCACGGCTCAATCCAACTGCCTCGAAGTTATAGCCGCCGCGATAGCTGGAGATGACCGCGATGCCCATTTTGGACATGATCTTGAGCAGGCCTTCATTGATCGCAGTGCGGAAGTTCGCGACGCCCTGTTCGAGCGACAGTCCTCCCAACAGTCCACGCGCATGGCGGTCGGCAATCGAGGCCTCGGCGAGAGAGCCGTTGACCGTGGTCGCGCCAACGCCAACGAGAACCGCGAAATAATGCGTATCGAGGCATTCGGCGGACCGGACATTGATCGAAGAATAGCTGCGCAGGCCATTGCGTACCAGATGCGTGTGCACGGCGGCGGCAGCGAGGATCATCGCGATGGCTACGCGGTCCGGGCCGATATTTTCATCGGTCAGGAACAGTTCGGACTTGCCCATACGGACGGCTTCAACCGCCTCTTCGCGGATGCGGGAAATCGCCGCGCGCAGCCCTTCCTGCCCGGCAGATATGTCATAGGTGCAGTCGATCTCGGCAGCGACGGGGCCAAATGCAGACTTTAACTTGTGCCACTCCGCCGCAGTCAAGACCGGGCTGTCGAGCACCAGCACGTCGGCATTCTGGCTCTTCTCTTCCAAGATATTGGCAAGGTTAGAAAAGCGCGTTTTCAGGCTCATCACATGCCGTTCACGCAAACTGTCGATTGGCGGGTTGGTTACCTGACTGAAGTTCTGGCGGAAGAACTGGCTGATCAGGCGCGGCTTGTCGCTGATGACGGCGAGTGGGGTGTCGTCCCCCATCGAGCCGATGGCTTCCTTGCTGTCCTCAATCATCGGTGCGAGGATCATCTCGACATCTTCCAATGTCATACCCGCCGCAATCTGGCGCTTGGTGAGTTCGGCGCGGGTCCATGACGGCAGTGGGTCTCCTGCTGCATCGGGTAGGTCACTGATCTTGCGGAATCCTTTAACCAAAGCACCATAATCCTGCTCGGCGGAAATCCGGTCCTTAAGTTCGCCATCGCGGTATAACTTGCCCTCTTCGAGGTTGACCGCAATCATCTGTCCGGGGCCGAGGCGTCCTTTTTCCAGTATCGTTGATTCAGGCAGCACCACCATTCCGGTTTCGGAACCGATGACGAGCAGGTTATCGGTTGTACGGCTATACCGCAGCGGACGCAGCGCGTTGCGATCAACGCCTGCAACGGCCCAGTGGCCATCTGTCATCGCGAGTGCGGCGGGACCATCCCACGGCTCCATGACCGATGCCATATATTCGTACATCGCACGGTGAGTGGCGGGAATGTTGGGGTTCGATTGCCATGCTTCAGGGATGAGCATCAGCTTGGCTGTCGGTGCCTCCTTGCCAGAGCGCACAAGTGTTTCGAACACCGCATCGAGTGCTGCGGTGTCCGACGAACCTGCCGGTATTACGGGCTTTATGTCATCAGATTGCGCGCCAAAGGCGATGCTCGCCATCTTGATTTCGTGGCTTTTCATCCAGTTCTGATTGCCGCGAATAGTGTTGATTTCGCCATTATGCGCGAGCCCACGAAAGGGCTGCGCCAGCCACCATTGCGGGAAAGTATTGGTCGAGTAACGCTGGTGAAAAATCGCAACGCGGCTCTCGAAGCGCTCGTCTTGCAGGTCGGGATAAAATACCGACAGACTCTCTGCAAGGAACAGGCCCTTGTAGACAATCGACCTGCATGAGAGGCTGCAGATGTAAAAATCGCGAATTTGCGCAGCGATGATCTTCTTCTCAATCCGGCGGCGAACGAGGTAGAGATTTTTCTCAAATTCGGTGGCGTCGACCTCTTCGGGCAAGGGACCGGCAATCATGATCTGCTCGATCTCGGGGCGTGTTGCCTGCGCCTTCGTCCCGATCACCGATACGTCGACCGGAACCTGCCGCCAGCCATAGATCGTATAGCCCGCGTCGATGATTTCCGCTTCGACAATAGTGCGGCAATTTTCCTGTGCACTCAAATCAGTGCGCGGCAGGAAGACCATGCCAACTGCGAGCCGGTTCGGCATCGGGCGGTGCCCGCTATCCGAAATGGCGTCATCAAAGAACCGTACCGGTAGATCAATATGCAGCCCCGCGCCGTCGCCGGTCTTGCCATCCGCATCAACCGCGCCGCGATGCCACACCGCCTTCAGCGCTTCAATCCCCGCTGCAACGACACGCCGCGAAGGCTTTCCATCGGTTGCCGCAATCAAACCAACGCCGCAGGCATCGCCTTCGGATTCGGGATGATACATGCCCTCACGAGCAAGTCGTTCATGTTCTGGGGTGGGGAAGTGGGTCATTTGTTCGTTCCAAAATATTTGTCGGCTTCCGCCATCAACTGGCCAGCGGCTTCCTCGCCCACTTGACGCCCGATGACTTGACCTGCTGCGCTCATTTGCTGTTGAATTTGGGGCTGTGCTGCAGCCATGCTCTTCCCCGTCGGCGATTCCATAAAAGCGCGAATGGCAGCAAGGTCGGCTGGCTGTATTTGCTTTACATATTGCTCTGCCGCCCGATCAACCATCTCGGGATATTTAGCGCGCATGCCTGCCATCATAAGTTGACCAAATCTATTGCCAAATGCGGAAAGTCCTCCGGGATAGTCGGCTTCGATCTTTTGAATCAACTTATCGCCGCCGTTTATTTGCCTTATTTGACCGATGAATCCTGACTCCATGACTGGAACGAGTTGTGCAAACATCGTCTCCATTGTTTCAGTGATGTTTCCTGCAATCAAGATTGCGCGCGCATCCTCGATGGGAGTTGGAACATTTACATCTTCGGCATGTAACGGCGTTAAAATGGCGAGCGAACAAAATATACCCAATGCCGACGCGCGAACAGAAGTTGCCAGTTTCATGCTGCTATCCTCTTGCTGTGCAGCTTCGCCTGTAACCATTTGTGCATATGATCGGTCACATCCCGCCCGTCGCGGATTGCCCACACGACAAGGCTCGCACCGCGTACGATGTCGCCGATAGCGAATACACCATCGAGGTTGGTCATCATATTTGTGTGATCGACGCGTATCGTTCCCCAGCGGGTGACGCCCAAATCGGGCGCGTTGAACAGGACGGGCAAGTCTTCAGCCTCGAAGCCGAGTGCTGTTATCACCAGGTCTACGTTTAGTGTGAAGTCACCCTCGGGATCACTCTCAGGCGCCCGACGGCCGCTGGCATCGGGCGCGCCAAGGCGCATTTTGGAAACATGTACGCGCTCCACTTTGCCTTCGCCGTCAAAGCCTTTGGGGCCAGACAACCAAACAAATTCGACGCCCTCTTCTTCGGCATTGGCAACTTCGCGTTGTGAGCCCGGCATATTTTCGCGGTCGCGACGGTAGAGACATTTGACCGACTTTGCGCCTTGGCGGATGGCGGTACGAACGCAGTCCATCGCGGTATCGCCGCCGCCTATTACGACAACATCCTTGCCCTCGGCGTTGAGTGCGCCATTGTCGAACGCTGCGACAACATCGCCAAATCCTTTGCGATTGGAGGCGGTCAGATAATCGAGCGCTAGAACAATGCCATCGAGGCCGATCCCCGGCATTTTGATATCGCGCGCCTTGTACACACCCGTAGCAATCAGCACGGCATCATGTTTGGCGCGCAGATCGTCCAAACTGGCATCGCGCCCAACTTCGAAATTAGCGTGAAAGATGATGCCGCCGTCGCGCAGCCGGTCGATGCGGCGCATGACCACATCTTTCTCCAGTTTAAATCCGGGAATACCATAAGTCAGCAACCCGCCCATCCGGTCATAACGGTCGTACACGTGCACTTCATATCCGGCAACGCGCAGATACTCGGCGGTCGTCAATCCGCCGGGGCCTGCACCGATGATCCCGACAGACTGGCAGCGTGCTGGCCCGGGCTCAAGTGGCTCAACCCAGCCTTGCTCCCAGGCAGTGTCGGTGATGTATTTCTCGACCGAACCGATAGTAACCGCGTCGTGGCCAGAAAACTCGAT
>JBGSVG010000156.1:0-3033 GCA_041753095.1 Sphingorhabdus sp.
CTGGCACAGGGCAAAAATCACGGGCGCGGTCGGTATAACTTTGGTGTAGTGCACCGGCTCGCAAAGGTCTGGGGCGGCTTGAAGTAACGGCATGATTCACGAGAATATCAGTGACACCGCATTTTCCCGCCCGCGGGTGGAGCGAAAAGCCGTGCGTCGCCGCCTGATTGGTACGCGCGAAATTCTTCTCGTCCTTATTGCCTTTGCCCTGCTCGCAATTGTTCCCTCAGTCGCACAAATTGCACCATTTTCCGATTCGTCGAAAATGCCACCGCCTGCCACGCTGAAATGGGATGCCGAATATCCTGCGGAAAATTTTCCCGGCTCCGCCTTTTATTATCTTGATCCGAATTACTCCAATCCAGCGCCGACGTACGACGTCGGGCGAGGCGAAATTAGTCCGCTCGTCGACGATGCGGACATCAAAACATTGGGGGATGTCTCCGTCGGTGGCGCGGCGCGACCATTTGTGATGCGTGCCGGCACCGTTGATCATAGCCGTGCCTTGAAATGCCTTAGCGATGCAATCTATTATGAGGCTGCCAATGAACCCGACGCAGGTCAAAGGGGGGTTGCTCAGGTCATTCTGAACAGGATGCGTCATCCGACCTATCCCAACACGGTTTGCGGTGTCATCTATCAGGGATCCGAACGGGCTACTGGCTGCCAGTTTAGCTACAGCTGCGACGGTTCAATGGCCCGCATTCCTGCCCGTGCCGCATGGCTTCGCGCGCAAAGGGTCGCAGCCGATGCGCTGTCCGGATTTGTTTACGCGCCTGTCGGAATGGCCACCCATTATCACGCGACCTATGTATATCCTTACTGGGCGCCGAGTTTGAATTTCGTCGGTACAATTGGCGCGCATCGCTTCTACAGCTGGAAAGGCAGCGCCGGGCGTCAATCCGCGTTCTTCCGCGGTCATGCCGGTCGTGAACCATTCCCTGGGCCTAAGCCCCGTGTCTGGACGCCATCGCTGGCCAACGACCTCGACCCCATTCAGCTGCAAAAACGATATGAAAAGGAATTTGCGGCCGCGCGGTTGAAGGCAGAGGCCGACGCGCAATCTGCTATGCGTGCGGCGTCATCGATCGCGCCGCCTTTGCCTTATGTCGATATTACGCCGGCACGCCAGCGTGCAGCGGCCAGCTACGCTACGCCCGATTATTCCAGCGAAGCGCGCAGCCGGGGTGGTGAAAATGCATATGGCGGCGAGCGTCTGCCGCAAGCGACCAATGTAAAGCCAGAGTTCCAGAACAGCGGAACGTGGAAATCTCAACCCACCGGCTAAACTATTTCTGGCGGTTACCGTTCTAACAATCAGACCGGTTTAACCGCCAATTCTTCAGCAGCGAAAGCTGCGATACTGGTCCATCTGAAATGGCGGTTATCCGGTCGGCAGACGGTACAGTTTTATGCTGCCACGCTCGAAGATACCGGCCTCTGGACGCGGTCCCACATCCACGCTTCCGGAGGCCGGTTTATCCTGTGGTGAACGATAGAGTCGCTTTCAAGCCACCTTCGCTGCGGTTTTGCAGAACAACATCGCCGCCATGCGCTCTTGCAATCGCCCGCGAAATGGTGAGCCCAAGACCCGACCCGCCGGTGGTGCGGCTGCGCGATTTTTCCGCGCGGGTGAATGGCTCGAACATGCTTTCGGTCAGGGTAGGGTCAATGCCAGGGCCATCGTCGTCAATCTCAATTGAAACATGACCCTGATTTGCACCGACGCTGACTCGGGCAACTTTGCCGTAGCTGATTGCATTACCTATCAAATTGCGCAGCGCTCGTCGCAGCAATACCGGACGGATATTGGCGACAATACGCTTATCGGATACGTCAACGCTGGCTGCGGGAAACTCTTCGACAATCGATTCGACCAGCGCGCCTATGTCGACCGATTGCAATGCCTCGCCCGATTTACCGAGCCGTGCCAGCGTCAATATGTCATCCAATATGGTCACCATCTCATCGATGGTCGCTGCCATTTTGTCTCGTTCGCTGTCATCATCGACCGATTCAATTCGAACACGCAGCGCTGCGAGCGGCGTTTTGAGGTCGTGACCGATTGCGCCGAGCATCACATCCTTTTCGCCCAGTAATGTGGAAACACGGGCCTGCATGGCATTGAAGGCTTCGATCAACTGCTTGATATCATCCGGACCCTCACTCTGCATGGGCACGATTTCATTGGCAAGGCCAACGCGCTGTACCCGCTCGGTCAGCGTCAATAATGGCTTGGCAATCCGCCGCGCCACCAGTGCAAGCGGCACCATCACCGCCACGAATAGTAACAAGGTTTGAAACAGCAGTGCAAAAATCGATGCGTTTTCGGCGGGGCGTACCAAACCGGCAGCATTTATCCATTGGCCGTCGGGCAAGCGGGCAGTGAATAAAACCGCCTTATTGGGTAAAGGCTGGCCGGGCTTGCGCAGCCGCGCGTGTTGCCAACGTTTCAGCTGTTGATCGCGCAGTGATGGCGGAAGCAGTTTTGTCGAGACAGAATATATGCGAACGTTGGTCAGATTGATTTCGCCCTGTCGCAGAAACTCTTGAGCTCGGTGCGATATCTCATATTGCTCGTCAGCACGGTTAATTGCGATCGGCGCCCAATCTAAAGTGATGGCCACTGGCGGCGGGCGCCGACGTTGGCGTTCAGAACCGCTCCGTTGCTGTCTGTTCCGCCAATCGGCGTCGCCTATCGGGACGCCCGTAGATTCCTGGCGTTCGATCTGATTGGCGACGCGGCTCACCACCATCGTAGACGTTTCTGCGATTGCTCTCGCCCGCACTCCTGCCAGTAGCCATGCGGCATTTATGCTCTGCGCGACCAACAGAGCTGACGCAGCAACAAGCAGTATCTGCCCGTAGAGGCTGCGCGGCCAAATGCGGATTCCCCCGATCGTGCTCACAAGCGCTTCACTTCGGTCGAAAAGCGATAGCCACCGCCCCAGATCGTCTTGATATGCTGTGGGTCTTTGGGATCAGCCTCAATCTTGCGGCGCAGACGGCTGACCTGATTGTCGATGGCACGGT
>JBGSVG010000157.1:0-2677 GCA_041753095.1 Sphingorhabdus sp.
CCGGCTGGCGGGCAGCTATGCCTATACGACGATGATGGCGGTGGCGACGTCGGGTTGGCTGATGCTCAAGCAATTGCGCGCGGCCGAGGCCGAGTTGGCGGCAGAAGCCGGTAACGCATTCCTGAAAGCCAAAATCGTCACCTGCCGTTATTATTTGGATGTGATGGTGCCAGAGGCAATAGCGCTCAAGGGCAGCGCGATGGCGGGTTCTGCACTCCTGTACGCGCTTGATGCCGGGGAACTGGCCGCTTGAACGATCACACTCTGAAGCGCATCGCGGAAGCGCTCGAGCGGCTGTCACCGCCGCCCGCGCCGCCAATGGATATGTCGGCGCATCCGGCCTATCATTGGGATGGCAAGAATCTGGCGGCGGCACATCATTTCCGGCCTCTGCCCGCGAGCCTGATCGTCGGCGTCGACCGGCAAAAGTCGGACCTTATCGAAAATACCCGCAGACATGCTTCGGGCGCGGCGGCGCATGACGTATTGCTGTGGGGCGCGCGTGGCATGGGCAAATCAGCGTTGGTGAAATCGGTCGTAGCAGCGATGCAGGAGGACGGTTTCTTCATTGCATTAGTCGAGGCGGCAGGTAGTCATGTCAACAGCCTGCCCCAGCTGTTCGAGGAACTCGCTGTATCGGGGCGACGGTTCATTCTGTTTCTGGATGACATAGCTTTCGATGGCGACGACAACGGCCCGCGCTTGCTCCGCTCGCTGCTGGAGGGCGGTGTGGAGGCGCGGCCCAACAATGTGCGGCTGTATGTCACGTCAAACCGCAGGAACATCGTCGAACGCACAGCCAGCGAGCAAGACGAGCCGCTGAACGCGCGCGACGCTATCGACGACAATCTGGCGCTCGCGGACAGATTTGGACTGAAGCTTGGCTTCCAATATCCTGATCAGGAAGCATATTTGGAAATGGTCGGCGCTTATGCTGGCCATTTCGATCTGGACTGGGACGAAGCCGACGCGCTGGCTTTCGCGCATGGGCGTGGCGGACGCTCAGGCCGGGTAGCGTGGCATTACACGGTCGAACTCGCGGGCCGTGCTGGACGGAAAATCTAGTTTTTCGCCCGCACGCGCCAGATCACATTACCGACATCGTCGCTCACCAATAATGAGCCATCTTTCGCCACCGCGAGCATCGTCGGGCGACCTTGGGCCTTGCCTTCCTTGTCGAGGAAACCGGTCAGCACGTTAACGGGTTTGCCGACAGGTTCACCTTTCGGGAACGGAACGAATATCACGTCATAACCGGAAACCGGCTTACGGTTCCAGGAACCATGCCGGGCGATAAAGGCGCCATCGGTCAGGCTGGAGCCAAGCTTTGCCTTATAGCCGAAAGCCAAACCTAGCGGTGCGGTATGCGTACCCAGCGCATAATCTGGGCGACGTTCATATTCGCGCTTTTCTGGCTTGGGCGGCGACACGCGATGGTCGGTAAACCCACCCCAGAAATGCTGCGGCCAGCCATAATCCGCTCCGAATTCAACCAATGCTAGATAATCGGGCACTAGGTCCGAACCCAGCATGTCGCGCTCGTTGACCACGGACCAGAGACGTCCCTGATTATCCCAATCGAGTCCGACCGGGTTACGCAGGCCGACGGCATATGGCTTTTTCACATCTTTTGCGATGTCATATTCGAACACCATCGCGCGGCCGACTTCCTTGTCCATTCCGCCTTCGGCAATGTTGCTGTTCGATCCAACCGAGATATAGATTTTCTTGCCATCGGGCGATGCAGCCAGATTTCGCGTCCAGTGATTATTGGGCGCTTTGGCGTTCAGCCGTGTCAGCATCTTGCCTTCGCCTGCAATCTTCGTGTCGCCTTCCTTGTAAGGAAACGAGTATAATGCATCGGTATTGGCGACAAACAACCTGTCCCCGACCAGCACCATGCCAAAAGGTGAATTCAGGCCAGTGATGAAAGGCGTTTTGACTTCCGCCTTGCCGTCGCCATCGGCGTCGCGCAGCAAAGTGATGCGGTTGGCCGACGGTACCCCTGCCCCAGCCTTATTCATCAGCCAGCGCATGACCATGCCCTCAATCCCTCCACCGTCGCGCGGCGGGGAATTGGTTTCGGCGACCAACACGTCGCCATTCGGAAGAACATATACGTTGCGCGGATGGTCCAGACCGTCAGCAAAGCGCTCGACGATCAAGCCCGGTGCCGCAACCGGCGTTTCCCCGGCCTTCCAGCGATCGACGTCAGCGACCTTGATTGTGGGAATCGTCTGTTCACGCGCTTCGGTAATCTGCGGCTTTGGACCAGTCACCGCATCCAACGGCAATTGCGCGACGTCAGGCCTTGCCATGTACCAAATTACGGCGGCGGCTAAGACGATAAAAATCAGCGTGATATTGCGAACGTGCTTCCACATAATCCGGTCCTTATCAGCTACGCTTGCGGTCGAGCAGCCATACAGCCACGGCAATGGCCGCGCCAATACCCAATCCGATAACCATTCCGGCCGACGGTTGATCCATCGCGACCCCGCCAATGGCCCCAACCAAAAGCCCAAGGGCGATGAAAATGCCGCCGGCAAGGCGGGGCTGGCTGTTTTCTGTTCCTGACATGCCCGCCCTTTGCCACCAATGCCCTCCCTCAAGCAAGCGGCAACATCGTCGTTAATTTACGCTAACCAATTGCCTTGACGGAAATGCGACCTCCGAC
>JBGSVG010000158.1:0-16958 GCA_041753095.1 Sphingorhabdus sp.
AGTTACGACGCTGCGAAAGGCCAACGTTATAAGTTGCAGTACCCGACTTATCGGCGTGACCAGCAAGCATAACCTTCGCATTACCGCAATTGGTATACTGGGCAACAGCGTTGTCCAGAACCGAAGCCGCGTCAGGACGCAAGTTCGACTTATCCCAATCGAAGAACACGATATATGGACCCGTGTTGCAAACCGGCGCCGGAGGAGGCGGGGGTGGCGGTGGGGGTGGGGGAGCGACATAAGGCGGTGGTGGTGGCGGCGCCACTTCCACAGGCTCAGGTGCACCACCGAAGTTATAAATCAGGCTGCCCATGATGCTGTGCGAACGGAAGCGTGTGCTTACGTCACGACCCAGACGGTCAACCAGATCAACACCAGGTGCGTTGAAGAAGCGGTATTTCAAGCCCACATCCCAGCTATCGCTGAGCGGCGCACGAATACCGGCAAGAGCTTGCCACGCAAAACCAGTGTCTGAATCATCAAGCCACGAAGGTGAAGCAAGAATGTTCTGAACGTCAACGCGTGCTACACCGACGCCGCCGCCGACAAAGCCCTGAATGCCGTCATCGTCGCCGAAATCAAGCAAACCATTGACCATGAAGCTAAGCGCATTTGCGTCGCCTGCAGTCGTAAAGTTGCCGTTTGCAACCGCTGTACCCGCAGTCTGTGGGATACCACCAACAGAAACCCGAGTGCCATCCAAATCTGCTTCACGATACGACACTTCTGACTCAAGACGGAAACCGCCGAAGTCATAACCGACAACGCCGCCGAAATCATAACCCTTGTCTGCATCAATGGATGCCGCATTATTATTGGCACCAATATCCAGATCAAGATCTTCTACTATCATGGCACCGCCATCGACTCCAACATACCACTGGTCGTCGCGGGCCAAAGCCGGTGATGCCAGAGCAGTAGAAGCGAGCGCCAAACCTATGGCTAACTTACGCATCTTGTTTCCCCTTTTCTATCTTAGGAACGGAAATTCGAGAACGCAGGTCTACCGATTCTGTTCCATTGATGCAAGTCGCTATCTGCCTAAACTGTTGCCAAAATGTCGCTAATTGACGAAAATATGGGGAAATTTCAGTGGTTACCTAAAAGCTGGATGAATTAAAATGTGAGCGCGCCTGTAGACCTCAGATAGCCGAAAAGTGAAGTTATGGCCTGACGCGCCTCTAAATCAATCATGGTGCCACCAAGGGGGTCGGCGATGCTAGGCGCACCAATCCATTCGCCGCTTGCCCGCACCCGGTCCGTGCCCGAATTTTGCATTCTTACGCGCATGCCTTCGGTAGCTTCGCAAAAACGCCACCCGCCACCGATCCAGATCGCCAACTGCCCTGACTTTGTCGCCCATTCACCGACAGCAGTGTCGGAAATCAGCCAGCATTTCCCAATGTCCGCATCGGAATGTATTGGAGGATCCGACCGCTCATCTTGTGCCACCGCATGAAGCAGAGCGTCAATCCGAACCAAAGCTTCGTTATGGGTGATTTCCTTTTGTGCCTGACTAACGGCAAGCAACGGCAATTTGTAGCGGCCGGTTTCCAGCGACGACATATGCGCCTTCTCCTAAGTTGATGAGTAATGTAAATTTAGATGGTATCTATAAACAGCGGTGGAGACTGGGCATATCGGCCAACCTGGCGGACTGCTAAGGTGAACAGCGCGCTTCCTGGAATTCCTAATGCGGCAGGATCGATGGTCACATTCGGTTCGAAAACCGCCCACTCGTCAACTATGATCCCATTGGAAATTAGCGAAAGCAGATATTTTTCCTGACCCTCGACCATCAATTGGTCCACCCCGCCAACCCAACCACCATCCATTTTCGATCGGCGGGTCCAGCGGAACGCTACTCCGCCGTTTGGCAATCTGGTGGCCAATCCATGTATTGGCGCCAAGGGCGTAATCGATATAGCGTTGATGGTCGCGGAACCGGTCACAGGAATAGCATCCCCCAGACCGAGCGCTTCAAAGGATGCCACGTCGCCGGCGACGAAGTTGCCGTTATCAATCAAACGGGCAGTGTCAGGCTCAATCATCACCAATGGCGCTCCAGCCGGGTGGCCAGAAACCGGAGAGTTAAAGCAACCCCGCAGCAGTCGAGATAATCGATAAATACCGCCACCCAGATCCTGACATTCGCCACAGCGGACGAACTCACCGTTTAGCCAAAAATAAGGCGCATCACCATCCAGCGGCGATCCCATGCGATTTGGAATTTCCATCGCATCGTTGAGCAACTGGACACGCAAACCTGCATTCTCGTCGATCAGATGCGCGTTATGCAGGGATAACGGATCAAGCTGAGTCCCCATTATCGCGGGCAACGCGGTTGTCCCGATCTCGACCAGTGAATCGCCCAGTCGGCGCGAGAGGGCAGCCCTTCGCCAGCCAATCCCGGTTCCGGCCGCATAAATAGCGACGACAGGCTTGCCCGGGTCATCATAACCTATCACCGGCATTTCGATCACAGCTATCCTTGTCTCACCAACAGTAACATCGGGAGCGGGGAGGCTGCGGCCCGGTGTTGCCGGTTGACCTGAAATGGCGCCATAATCCTTGGCGATCCGGGCCATAATGCCGGTGGATCCGAGCCTATGTTCCAATTGCTCTATCTGCCATTTCTGTCCGCTATCATCCAAAAATGTATCGCCCGGAAAGAGCCGCAAGCCCGTGCTGGCAATCTGAGCACGCCATTTTACCCGCCCCGTCTGCAACTCAAATAAATGCTGATCAGCGACATGTTTTGCGGTGGCGGCATCAAGCACGGCAGGGAGATCGATTTGCTGCACATTGTAGGAAAACGGGCCGCGCTCGCTTCGTTGCAAACTCGTCTGGAAATCGCGACTGCGGTCATAATAGCGCAGCGACAGCGCGTAAGGAAACGCACCGGAGTGCTCAAGCGTGCGACGCGGCGGATCATATATCTCCCGACTTTCCATCGTAACCGGCGTAATTTCTGGATTATTTTGCGCGTTGAAAGATGGGTCTCTGATAACCAGCTCGCCGCCGCGAACGCCTAACCCGACCGGCAGTACGTCAAGCAACGGCGACACGGCCTCACTTGCCGATACGCCTCCAAGCGCAAAACCGGAAAGAGTGTGCGCGCTCGTTCCCTTCACATTACCATTTGAAGCTGCAGAGAATATATCCATCACCGGAACAGGCTCGCCTCTTTCGAACAGCTCGAAAGTGAGCGACGGAATGCGGTTTCCAAAATCAGCGAGTTGCAAATCTTCGAATACCGCGCAGGCGATGCTGCGATAGGCTGGGCACTGACCAGCCTCCTCTGCCGAAGCCATCAAAGGGTCAAGCAGCTGGTCTTCATACCCTGTGTAAATGCGCAGCTGTGTGTCGACCTTCAGGTCGCCGGCACTACCGCGCAGCAAGTTGCCATCGGCCCAGATACGGCCGATGTGCGAAATCGGCCTGCTCGATAGCGCAACCGCCAGGCTCACTGAATAGCTGTAGTTTACGGTGGATGGGCGACCTTTGCCGCCGCCGCTTTTGGTGCGTCTTTCAACAAGGTCCGTTGCCCAGATAACCGTTCCGGCGACGCGCATCGCCCCAAAAATCGAGGGAATTTGACTTCCATAACTTGAAGTCTGGACGGCCAGTTCTTTCAGCCGCGCGCCTTCTCGTGGTTTGGGCGCGAAGATGGCGGTATCGATCTGTTGGCCTAATATCGAACCGATGGCTCCGCCAATAGGCCCGCCAATTGCCGAACCGACAGCGGTAAGTACCAACGTAGCCATCTTAATCTCCGGTATAACGCCAGTGCCCGATAAATGGCCACGGCAAAGGCAATGGGGTCAGCACAACGCGGCGCAGCCCGGCATGCGCATGAACAAGACCACCCGGCGTAAAAATTGCAAAATGCAGTTGCCGAGGTGCGGTTTGACACAGCAGAATGTCGCCGGGTTGCGCCCGACGGTCGGCTATTGCGCTGAAGCAATCACGATCAAAAAAAGCCAGAATTCGGGTCTGGTAATCGCCGCGCAACGTGTAATCGCCGGGTATATGAAATGAGCGGCATTGCGGCGCCAGCGCGGCAGCGACCACGCCGACACAATCCAGCCCAGCGTCAACGCAGCGCCCGCCCGCCTTGAATCGGACCCCCACAATGCCGACAGCCCGGTCCGCAATTTCGGTACCGACATCAGCTGCCACCGGGATAGCGCGTCAGAAGATCATTTCCCGGCAGATAAGGCTCTCCACGAAAGTTGATCGCGTTTCCAAATCGGCTTGCACAGGTGGAAATCTGCTTATCGCAACCCTCCGTCAGCTTGATGCGAGTACCGGGCAGGATTGGCTGGTCGGGCAAGCTTGCGATCCTGATGCTGCTGGCATCGCTTGATAAAATATCGGAGGAGAGGCCGCTATTCGCACCTTCCAGAAAACGGGCCGAGCCATAAGCAAAGCTGTTGGCTGGCAAGCCGGGCGGCATAGTTACCCCCAGTGTGCTTCCATCGACCCCCCCTATCTTTGCAAAATGCCGGAAACGCAGGCGATTTAGTCCACAAGCAGCATCGCAAAATCGGGCACGGCAGGACGGCGAAGTTTGCGGGGCCACAGAGCGCTCAAGTGCCTGCTTCAGCCCAAGAAACTCCGCTTCAACGCCATCACCCGATAGCGACACCGCACCCAGCGTTCCATTTGCCAGCAGCCGACGGCCAGCATCGGGATTGCTCCATTCGAAAAGGAAAATTTCGAGATAGGCCGAATCCCAGCGTCCAGCGACCAAGTCATCGGCGCGTATCGCATCGGAAGTCAAAGCGCCGCTGACATCCAACCCATCATTTTCAAGCCCCAAGCTTTCAACGATGGTCGTAGGCTTCATGCCCGGACTTGCGCGTAACAACAGGCCGTCATGCAGAATATCCAAGTCATGCGAGGTAAAGCCGAGCGTAACCCCGTCATCCCGTTCCAGTCGCCAACCATAAGCAGCTGAGGTCACCGGACCTTCAAGCCAGACATCCGTCATGCCGCTTCCCTGATCTCGATGAGCGGCACGCTTGGCATCGCGCCTGCTCCAAAGGTTGCGCGGCTGACTTCTATCCGGTCGCTGGCAAACCGAACGGGCACGTCGAAATAGAAACCCGCGGTTACAACCGCGCCCGCGGTTGGAGCAAATTCAAATTCGATTACGCCATTGTCGGCCAGGGACCAGCCGGTCGACGCAATGCCATTCACAGCCACCGCGATCGTTCCTGTTCTTGGACGACTGATCACTCGCACTTGCGCGTCATCGCCGTAATTTTTCACAAGAGCAAAACGGGTTCGCAGTCCATCGCCGACACCCAAATGCTGGTCGACCATATTTGGGCTGCCAGTCATTCCATTTGAGCTAAAGTCGAAGGGATCGGCGAACCGAAATCCAATCGCAGGCCCACGCCGCGCCCGGAAAAAATCGATTAGCACGCCCAGCTCGGCCTCGGACCGCACGCCCGGTCCGACATCGTAACTCAACCGCGCATCGGCCCAGCTGCTGTTGCGCCTTTCATGACCACTCATCGTAGTCACGACATTGGTAGAAAATTCGGCAACGACTTCGGCCTCGCGACCGATTTCGAGCGGAAAGATCACATCGTCAAAAGCCTGCACCTCGCCTTCCTCCTGTCCTATCATGAAATGGGTAAAACCATCGCGAGCTATTTGCGGCAACGCCCAGACATAGGTTTGTGCCGTTCCGCGCGCTTTGCTTTGCGCCGCCGCAAATTCGATTTCGTGCCATTGCGCTTTGTCTTCGGGACGCAGGACAAAACCGCTGAAATAATGCTGTTCGGTGACCGGATATCCCAATCGCTGTTCCATCATCGGCACCGCCCGTTTGGTGGCGCCGTGATTACCGCTCGACACCCAGTCATAATCTTCCAGTTGCAATATATCGAAGGCAGGTGCCGCCCATCCAAGCGGCACATTTGCCCGTTTCGCTTCGGGTGCTAGCGGGTCGAGCGCCGTAGGCAGGTAGACCAGCAGCAGCGTCTCAGCGCCTGCAACACCTGATTCATCGATAGCCGCCGCAAAAATCGAAGCTGTAGAGGCCGCGAGCAACTCACCTGCCTTGTCCAGCATCGCATTTTGGGCCGCCGTTTTCGGCCCTCTTATGTCCGGAATGCTCACCGACTGTGCGCCAAGTGCAGCGGTCGCGGCAGCATCGTACAGGCATATCCGCCCATCGGGTGTAATCCACCACCAAGGCTCGCCAATCTGGAACTTGACCGGTAGGCCAGTCTCTTTCTCGATGTAAACAAAGGCCCGCGCAACCGCCTGCAAATAGCCCATTGCGCCGGAATGTGCGGGCGATAGCAATGTCGACGGCGGCACCCAGCCGGTCAGCGCAGGATCGCCATTTTCCGCACGCTGCTTCCAGTCGTTCCAGCAATGGGCGTCGAACAATTCGTAACTCAGCGAAAATATCATGTCGAAGCCCAGCAATTTTGCCTGCGCGGCAAAATTGCGATGCCATTCGCGGCAAGGCGTGTTGAGCGCGCCGCCAGCCAGACTTACATAATGGCCATTGCCTAACGGTTCGAGCCGGAAATAATGGCTCATCCCGACATAATGGTTGATGATGTCACGATAACCAAGCTCATGGATCTGCCGGATCAGACGCTCGGGCGTCTGATTGTAGGCGTCGTCATAACCCGTCGCCATTTTGAGGTCATGTTCCGGCAACATCACGTCGCCAGCGTCGAGCATCACGCCCGCGCCATCACAGCGAATTTCGCTGAGTTCGACCCAAGCTTCTGCGGGTACCGCGAGGTTGCCGGGCGTTCCAGTATAACTTGGTGGCACCAGCGATATGAACATCTGATCAATGTCGCCGGCATAGACCGGGTCCGCCTCACCGGGCAGCAGGAAACCACCATTCAGTTCGCTGAATTTCAATGTAATCTGAGCGTTCTCCGGCGTTCCGGTCGCGTAGTTCCACAACCGCACATACCAGCTTTTGGCCTGCCCCGCCGCATCGCGCCCGGAAATTGTCAGCGTCGGGCCGTTGATCGCATCCAGCGGCATGATGCCTTGCGAATGCCAGCGGAACGTAACCGTCAGCCGCCGGTAATCACGGTTAGTCTCGTAGGCGAGCAGCGGATGGTCCCATCTGTCTTCGCTCTCCCAGATCAGCCCCGCCAGATCATCGCTTTTGTAGAATACCGCATCGGCACGGAGCGATTCCGGACCGGTGGTCACCACCGAAGCCATCATCGGGCGCGGGAAGTTCACCGTCCAGAACCGCGGGTCGAACCGCATTACCGGCACCGACTTTTGTGCGCGTCGTTTTTCGCAGAGCCAATATGCCATGTTTCAATCTCTCGCTAAAGCTTGTCGCACCGCGCGAGCCACATGGCGCGACGAGCGTTGCAGCGCATCGGGCGCGCTTCCCCGACCATTGTCGGAGACATTTATCGTCAGGCGAATGTTGGCGGGCGCGCTACCCATCACACCCGTTTCGACACGGCCTGCAGAAGTGGGCACAAAAAGTTCCGGCCCACGCTCGCCAACGCGATAGGCGCGACCCGGAGAAACCGGCCCGCCTGTCGCCCGACCGGGCGCGCCAAGCACGCTACCCAAAATCGAACCCAGTGAACTTAGCAAACCGCCCGAGCCGCCCGAGCCACCGCCCAGACTTTCCAATCCGGAGCGAACGGAAGCTGCCGCAATTTCGGACAGCACCGACAGTGCTACACGGCGCAAATCTTCGAAGCCAAATTTTCCGCGCTGGATTGCACCCGTAAGGCCGCGCTCAAGGGCCGACCCGGCACGCTCCAATCCTGCCGCGAAAGGTCCGTCGAGCTCGGCGCGCATTGTCGCAACGTCACCTGCAAATGCGCGCGTGTCGGCACGGACCGAGACGATCAGCCGTTCGATTTCCTCATCCATCCGGGAATAACTCCATTAGTGTTTGAAGGTCGCTCGCGCCGGGTGGAACTTCGGCCTGCCCCTCGACCGCGTTCAGCACGCAGGCCAGTTCAGCAGGCGTTGCGTTCCAGAACTCCGCCGGTCGCCAACCAAGCAAGACCGCGCATTGACCGCACAGTTGAATGGCGGTGTCCGCAAAATTCATCGACCGCCCAATATCTGCCCAAGCAGAGCTTTCAGCGCCGGGGTTGCTGCCGCCAATCCCGCCCTAGCCATTGCCTCGCTAAAGTCGTCGCGCGTCAAATCAGGCGCGGCGTCATGGCGGCAGTGCCAGAAAAGCGTCACCATTTCCGATAACTTCAGCCGCCCATCAGCCGCCCGCTCGACCACCGCAAATAGGGACCCAAGCTCCTCCTCTACAGCCACCAATGCTGCAAAAGTGGGCCGCAGCATGAGTGCAGCATTTTTGACACGGATCGTAGCCTCACCGCGCGCAGCAATCGCAGGTCCGGTCATAGCGATGTTACCTGACCTGAGCTTTCCAGCGCGAGCGTATAGGATCGCTCGCCGTTGAAATCCCCTGCATAATCGAGCCGTGCCACAAGGAACTTTCCGCGCAGACGCTCGCCGCTCTCAAAGCTCAATTCATAATCATCGAGCAGCCCCGAAAGCGCATTATTCTTGATCCGCGTTTCGGCCGCCGAGCCGGTAAATACACCTGCCCCAGATACCGAAACCGACCGGACTCCCGCGCCCGACAGCAGCTCGCGCCACGAGCCACTTCCCTTGTTGGTAATCACGACTGCATCGCCATTGATTGACAATTGCGTCGTCCGCAGTCCCGCGACCGTTGAGTACACGGGCGTCACTGCGCCGTCGCCGACCTTCAACAGGAAGGCGCTTCCCTTTTCTGCAGCCATGGATATGCTCTCCTTAATTGGACGACTCACCGGGAGAGGAGATCGCCTTGTTGATGATGATATTGGCCGCAGCGACGGCCGCGATAACGCCGCAGCAAAAGGCGGAACCGCCGCCCTGCCGGGGTGGAATTATTCTGGTGTCGAAAACGGGTGAGCCGCAGTCCGCGCGTCAAGAGCAAGGGCTGCTCCCGCAGGGCAAAGCGGATGCAAAAGGCCCAGCTATTTTGATGCCCGCATGCAAGCAGGATCAGCCACGGAAAAAAGATTATCCAATGGCCTGAATATTATTGGATGAGCATCCTTACACGATACTCAACCAGCCCCGCCCACGGCCCAGCCGCATCTCGCAATACCATTGACCGCAGGAATACCAGACTGGCAATCCGCCACCCCGGCAAGTCACGAGGCATCGCAGCGATGGCATCTTCGACATGCGTTATCAGGCTCGACAGCCGCGAAGCTTCTTCACTATCGTCCCAGACGTTCAATGCCAACCGGATTTCCCGGCCCACCTCGGTCTTCGTGCTCCAATCACCGGTGATGGCATCGGCAATCGACACATAAGGAAATGCCGCGCGTGGCGGAGGGCCATCGTAGATACCGGCGAGTTCTGTTGCCAACACCGGATGCGCTTCGAGCACCGATACCGCAGCCGCCTGCAGGATTTGCATGGCATCGCTCATCGTCCAAAACTCCTTAGATTGGGGTCGGTTAGTAAGCGACGGCGGAGGCGCTTGCCGGTCAGAATTACCGCGCCGGCTGTAGCTTCAACGGTGACGCCGAGCGGGGGCGGAGTCTGGGCCAAGCGATCGATTTGACGTTCGACTACAGTGGTGGCGCGGCGTTCGGCAGCAGCGCTTATTCTTTCAAGCATAGAAAACTACCTAATCTCTTCACAAGTTAGCAGCATCTGCGCGGGCTCTCGTGGGTCGCTCAGCAATCCGCGCACCGCTAGATATTTCCCTCGCCAAGTAAGCCTGGTCCGTAGCCCGACGCCTTCGCGCTTGCGGATCGTCACCTGCCAGCGCGGCATTGCCGATAATGCATCGGCTCGCGTCACATCGGCTGGCATCAGCGGCATCAATGCCGCCCATGCCACACCGTCATAGCTGTATTTCCCCGTCGCCCCGCCGCGCGCATCCCGCACCTCCAGACGTGTTTCAAGGACCACCCGCTCACGCAGGGTGCCTGCAAATTCGCTCATTCGATTTCTCCGTTGTCAGGAAAGTCGCATCCGCCGCCACGGCAACAGCAAGGCCAAAGCCGCAGCGGGTGGAGCGCCAGCATCGGGCGCATCGCGATGGGCGTGGAAATGTGCGGTCAGCCGCAGCAGCCCAAGCCGCAACGCTTCGGGCAGGCTCGCCCAGTCCGCCGCCAGCCCCGCGACGCAGACGATCTCGGCACGCCCGGCGCTACCCGGCTGCAATATCCTGACATAAGCCTCGCCGCGTGAGCCGATCTTGGCCTCCCACGCATCTGATACCAACGCAAAGCTTGCGCCTTCAGCTGGAATGCCGATGACGCCACTCACCGCTTGCACAGGCGCTGCCTGCAATATCTGCCAGCCAGTCGAAGCGCTGATAATCTCACGCGCCGACCGGCGGATGAGAATAGCCCGCGTAAAATTCTCGGCATGGCCGATGGCCGCGAGCAGGGCGGAAGACAATGACGGGTCGTCTTCTCCATTTTCGACACGCAAATAGGCTCGCGCCTCGTCCAGCATGATGCTGTCGAGGCCGAGCGGATCGAGGCTCAGCATTTTAGTTTTCCTTTTTAGATTACCCGCCGACCCATCGCGGTCAGGTTCGCCTTCATCGTCACTGCGGACGCGGCGATCTCGCTACGAAATTGCAATTGGACGCTCCCACCCGTTGCCCCCACCGCGACGATAAAGCGCGCGCTTAAGGGGATATTGGTGTTTGCAGCACGCACACCGGTGGTTGCTCCGGTGGTGGCGCTGTCGGCAATTTGCTCGGTTGCGCCAACGGTAGTGGCCGAAATATTTGCCAGGGCCTGTCCGATTACCGACCCTGAAGGAACATCGAGCGCCAGCGCGATCCCGGTAGTCGTCGCGGCGGACTGAAAAGCGCCGAAAACGTCGACAAGATATGTCGTATTGGCAGCAGCGGTGAATGACAGCCCCGTCGCCGCAGCCAATGTCACTGTGCTGTTGGCAACATCTGCGCCCAGTTTCTGCCAGGCCCACGGATCGCTACCACCCCCCTCACCTTCTTTAGCAAGCGGAGAATGCGCGTTGGCGGCGGTCCCGACGGTCAGCCGCGCCTCATCGGTTACAAGATAGACCTCGCCCGTCCGCAGGCCGTTGGCCGTCGCTGCTGCGTCAATCTGTGCGCGTGTACCGCGCTTGTGCGCGAGGCTGGGCATCAGAAAGTCCCACAGTCTACATCGCCAACGGCTAGGGTAACAAAGGCGTTGCCTGCGTCCTTGGTCCACGCCATCGAATTGTTAACGCGAATAACCCCATCGGTTCCATTTGTACCCCAGATATAACCGGAAGTGCCACCTGCCACGATTGCCGCTTTCTCATCCAAGTCCGACGCCGGAATGTTGAGTGCCGTCTTGAAGGCATTAACGGTAATCTTGCCTTCCTTCTGCCCAGCCGCCGAGGCGTCGTGCAGGATAAGGAAGTCTGCCGCGCCATCGACCGCCGCGATGGTCGCGAGATCATCGATCGGCGGGACAACGGGCAACTTGGTTGCAGCGCCGGTCGCCACATGCAGCGTTCCGCGATCAGTGGTGAAATGCGCCTCACCTGCCAGCATCGATGCCGACGGTAAATTGGCCTTCAGGCCGCGCTTGAGTTGAATTCTGGGCATAAAATTATCCTCAGTTAAATGTGCCGCCGTCGATGATATCTGCGATTGGTCCCTCAGGCCCGACAGGCCCCTGGACCCCCGGCGGGCCGATAAGTGTCGGAATAGCGTCGGGTGTTGATGCCGCTGCAACCGCCGCGATCCCGCCATCGGGACCACGCCAGCGCAGTGTGATCAGCGGATCGGGTTGCCGCCATTGCAGCAGCATCGTCACGCCGACACGCTTTCGCGCACCGAAATGGCGACGCTTTCTGTAATGACGATACCGCCAGCGACGGACAGCTTTGCGTCGGCAAGATAGTTGCCTACAACCAAGGCCGCCGAACTTGCCGCATCCACAATAAGGCTCCATCCCGGCGGGATGTCTCCCTGCGCCGCTCTCGGACTGATCGCGAAGGCGGCGGCAACCGGCGTCCCAGCGCTGACGCTGGTTCGCCCGGGTGCCACCATTTTCATGCCCGCGCTGATTTCCGCCACCGATATGGGGTCACCGGTCACAGCATCGAGCGCGAGCAAAATCGTCTCGCCGCGTTGGAAGATATATTGGGTCATTTTCTTCTCCTAATCCTCCCCGATACGGGGAGGTGGCGCGCGCGAGGCGCATGACGGAGGGGCACAGGCCGCCAAGCGTAATGCTCTGTTGGGCGGGTGCCCCTCCACCACCTGCGGTGGTCCCCCTCCCCGTTCCGGGGAGGAACTGTTCTTAGCTCAAGGCAAACTTCATCAATTTGATCGCTTCCGAATTGGTCACAGCCCCGCCCAGACGCTTGGTCGCGTAGAAATGGACATAGGGCTTGTTCGAATAGGGATCGCGCAGGATGTTGGTCTCGGTCCGCTCGGCAATCAGATAACCCGCCTTGAAATTACCGAAGGCAATCGACAGGCTGTTTGCCGCAATGTCCGGCATGTCCTCGGCCTCGACCACCGGATAGCCAAGCAGCGTATCGGGCTGCCCCGCTGCCATCCCTGCCTGCCAAATGAACGCGCCGTCTGCGGTCTTGAACTTGCGGATGGTGGCGAGCGTCGTGGCATTCATCACCCAGCTCGCGCCTTGGCGATATGGTGCGCGCAGGGCATGAACCAGCTCCACCAACTTGTCCTGCGGGTTGGTTGCTACGAATGCACCGGCTGCCCCGGCTGCCACATATTGCAATGTGCCAAAGGGTCGCGTGGCGTCGCTGGTCGTTGCTGTTGGCGCGGTCAAAAAGCCCTTGGGCTTGTTGGTGCCGTTGCCGTTGACGAACGCCGCGCCCTCGGCCTTGGCAAATTCGGTGGCAATCTCGCCCGCCAGCCAGCCTTCGACATCGAACGCGGCGTCATCGAGCATCGCCTGTGTCGCCGCCGGATTGGCATAGAGTTCACCAAAGCTCGGCACGATTTCATTGAACGTCGGGGTCGCTGTTTCTGGCCGCGTCGCGGTCTCGGAGGCCCAGCCGGACGTCACGCCATTCTGCGTTACGAGCCTGCGATAGCCTGCCGAACCTACCCGCACGACATTGGCAATGGCTCGGATCGGCGAGATGCCCTTCAGCGTTGCATCGATAATCTCGTCGATTTCCTTCGGCACTGCATAACCGCCATCCGCCGCCACAGCGCCGGAAAAGCTCTTCAACTCGACCTCGGACCCACGCCGCAGATAGCCGTTTACAAACGCAGCCTTTGCCGGATCAGCAA
Organism: Sphingorhabdus sp.; assembly: GCA_041753095.1. Classification (GTDB taxonomy): domain Bacteria; phylum Pseudomonadota; class Alphaproteobacteria; order Sphingomonadales; family Sphingomonadaceae; genus Sphingorhabdus_B. The sequence goes on from JBGSVG010000158.1 coordinate 13,304, forward strand.
TGCGCGCACCCGACAGCACGGGCCGGGTCACGGAAACGGCCGGCACCGCCTCTTCAAACACCGCGTCGAGCGGGTCAGCTTTGGTTTCATAATCCATTTCATTCTCCTTGGTTTGACTCAATGGCCAGCACCCGCGCAAGCGGCTGCATGGGATGCGTGACGACGCTCACTTCGATGAGGTCGAGGTCAGTAAGTTCACGATATGTTCTTTTATCCATCTTGCGGATTCTGTACCCAAATGAGAGCCCCGCCCCCGCCTGAACCGAAGCGTCCTCATCGTCGATCTGAGCAATCACGCGTAGTCCGCGGTCGTCCTCGCTCAGACTCTCGACAAAACCGATGCGACGGCTGGTGTCATGCTGCCAAAGCAATGGCAGCCCGGCCTTGGCAGCGCGCGCAAACGCCCCCTTGCGCACGATGTCCCCGCCCTTGTCCGGCGCATCAAAAATGGCGGCGTAGCCGGCCAGCCTCATTGGCTTACCAAACCCGGCAGTCCCAGCTTAACCGCCAGCCCGATGAGCAACAGCGCGAGCCCCATCCGCACCACCCAGCCAATCGCCGCCTTGCGCGCCGATCGTTTGGCATCGCGCCAGGCTGAGAGCAGCTCGCGCAGTTCACTCATGTCTTTGGCTGCGTTGGGGTCATCGAGTCCCAGCCGCGCCAGCGCACGGCGCGCGCCCGTCTCCGAAGCGCGTTCGAGCAGCGCCTGCATGTTCTGTTCAGGCATCACAAACTCCTATGTGTATTTTTCATAAATTTTAGCGTATCCCCCGCGCATGGGCCGGTGGATTTTCATAACAATATGCATATTGCTGCTGGTTGCCGGGACCTATTGGTTCCTGCAAAAAACCGGCATCGAGCATTGCCAGAAAATCGGCAAAAGCTGGGATTATGCCGGCTGGAAGTGCAATACGGGCTAGGTGAAAGTTCCCAACTTACTCGTCGGGAAAATCGTCCAAGGTTAACGTCCGAAAATTTCCGTCGGGTTTGGGATATATGACCGGCTTATCACCATAACGTTCGAGCAATGCGCGTTCGCGGCGTTCAAAACTTGATTCATCCGGATTTAAATGATCGGGATACGCAAAGCTGACGTCGAATTGTCCGTCCTTCACTTCGTAGTGAAGGACAGCCCATTTCTTGTCGGCTTCTGCAAACTCCCACATTTCTCGCAGTTCGTCGAATAGATCGTCATCTGGATCATAGTAAACAACTCGCTCGCCTTCATCTCGGAAAATACCGGCTTCGTATGAGCCTTCATCAGCTTCGGCATAGAGATATGTCCCGTCTGGATGCTCGCCGATGATGTCCGCCAAATGCTGGCCAACCGCGTTAAGCATATCGCCCAATTGCTCGTAACGGTCCATTCTATTTCTCCCCTTTGATGTTGGGTATTATTTTGCGAACTGTCTTACCGTTTATCGTATATTTAACATGCAAGGAATGCGGCCGCACAGAGTCACCTTTGTATTTTGGAACAATATCAACGTCCACTTCTTGATTGCGTTTCAGCACCTTTTTCCAAATAAGCTCGAGCTTTCGATACTGGCTGCGGTTCACTTTAGCATCCTGCGCAAAATGGTTAGCGGGAATTTCCGGGCCGCCGAATTCACGCGCGATAAAATGCCCTCCATGGTCTGACGGCTGCCTGTCAGGTTTTCCAGCATTTGTCTGTGCGCTTCTGGAACGACGCTGATTTGGCTCTAAACGTAACTTTCCTGCAGCTCCTACGGTACGGACCCCAACATCGACGCCGAAATTGTATCCGCTAGCCGATACTGTATTAGCAGCAACCGGCTTTGCTACTGTCGCCAACGCAGCCCCAGCGACGGCAGCAACTTCCAAAGCCCCGGTGTCGGGTTTTGGCGGCGGCGCCCCGATTGGTTTGCTCGTTTCGGGAGTATTTGTCGGCGGCAACTCGGGCGGCTCGGTTTTCCGAACTTTTTTTGGAAAGGGCTTTAGCGGAGCTTTGACAGTCGGTTGCTTTACTATGGTTTTTGGCAGCGGCGTAACAATGACCCGTTTCTTTGGCTTGGGCGTTGTACTTGGATTTTTTGGCTGGGGCTTGCCCCAAGAGCCGCTTGCGCCGCCCCCACCGAAGCTGCCGCCACTGGCTGCAAAGCGTTGGCCTTGTCCCTCGAATGCAAACTGCCCGTTTCGCGTATCGTGCCAAGGGTTAAACTTGAATTCTGCAGCACCTGCTTCGTTTTCAGTACTATCTTGTAAATCTGCTTCGGCTGCGCTCTGCGGTTCAAGCCCCACCGCCGCCCTTTTCTCTTCCATCGTCAAGAAGTCGGCAGCAGTCACCTGCACCCACAATCGTTCACGGTCCTCGGCCAGCGCAGGAACAGCGTTCAAATCGACACCCAGCACCAGCCCGTCAAACCAGGGCCTTAGCCCTTCACCCAACGCGTCGAAAATCTTGCGTGCCAACGGCAATATCCCCTGGCTCCACAGCGCGCGGTTCGCCTCGCGGTAATTGGCATAGGTCGCATCACCGGGCAGCCCAAGCAGCACCGGCGGCACGCCAAAGGCCAAAGCAATCTCGCGCGCCGCCGCTTCTTTCAGTCCGGCAAAGTCCATCTCCGCCGGGGTCAGCGCCATTGCCTGCCATTTGAGACCGCCTTCCAGCAGCATCGGCCGCCCGGCATTGCCCGCACCCTGAAAACTTGCGGCCAGTTCTTCCTTGAGCCGCGTATATTGGTCGCCTGAAAGCGTACCCGCATCCCCTGCCTCGTACACCAGCGCACCCGACGGCCGTGCTGCATTGTCGAGCAGCGCCTTGTTCCATTTTGTCGCCGCATTGTGGATCGCGACCGCGCCCGATGCCGCACCCAGACAGCCCAAGCCATAATGGTCATCGAGCGGGTGCATCGCGCGGATATGGATGATGCAATCGGCGGGCAACCTACTCGCGACCTCGCCCGCCTTATAGACATAGGCCACAGGCCAGCCACGCATATCAGCCTCGACCGAAACCCGCTCTGGCCGCAGCGCGAACAGCTCTGCCGGGCGTCCGTCGATGCCCGGCAATATCTCGACATAGGCATTACCGTGGAGCAACAAATGTGCGGCGACCGTCTCGATCAACGCCTGACCGCCGGACGTTGCCTTCACCAGCGCCAGTGCCGCATCGTCATTCGACGTGAGCGGCGCCGAAGCCAGCCCCTCGACCACCAGCCGAACCGCACGCTGTGCAATCGCGTTGACAAGATAGCCCTCACGCAACTGCTGCTCATAACAGCGCGGCCATTCGCCAAGGCTCGCCTGACCATATGACCGAATGGCCGAGAGACGATCCTGCTGCACACGCGCTTTGGCCGGACGCAGCAAGCCGCGCCCGGTTGATTTCCAACCGAAGATATTCATTTTCTTTCCTTTAATTCGGAAACTTAAAGCAAACTGACCCTTGGCACCCGTGCCGCCTTGCCCAGCATCAACTCTGTCATCGCCCAGACCAGCGCATCCGCTCTGTCCGGCGAGCGCCCCGGGCCTTCATAGCCGCCGCCAACCACAAGCCCGCACATCTGGTCCTCCAGCTCGGGAAACGCTCCGACGTGAAAGGCGCGCGCCGCCTCATAGAGCGCCGCCACCGGCTCGGCCCTTGCCGACTTGCCCCGGCTGGCGTGCACCCGCTTGACCAGCATCGCCAGAT
>JBGSVG010000159.1:0-2666 GCA_041753095.1 Sphingorhabdus sp.
AGTTGTCACATTCGAGAATGGTTCAAGAAGGAGAAAATCCCGTGAAGAAGACAATAATGGCTTTGGCCGCATCTACTTTACTTTTGCCAACCACTGCCGTGGTTGCCGCCGACCAGTTTTCGGTCACGACCGCAACAACTGTATATAAGGAAGATGTGTCGTACCAAAACCGCAATCGCAAATATCGCGAATGGCGCGGCAAGGATGGTCGCACTTATTGTCGCCGCAAAGACGGTACTACCGGTCTGGTGATCGGGGCAGCTGCAGGTGCGCTTGCCGGCCGTGCAATTGACACCCGCGGCGACCGGGCTACCGGCACGATAATCGGTGCCGCAGGCGGCGCATTGCTTGGTCGCGAAATCGAAAAAGGCCGTCGCTGCAGATAATATGTGAGATTGAACCGGGATTCCCCCTCCCCTTTTGCCCGGTTCATGACGTTGCGGCATCGCCAGAAATGGCGGTGCCGCTTTTTCTTGTGCGCCAGCCGACCAGACCGCATAAGCCAGCACGTTTACAGGGAGGAAGAATATGAGCAGCGGACCTTTCTTGATGACCGAGCGCCTGATCTTGCGTCCGCCTTCCGCCGAGGATTTCGATGGCTGGGCAGCCTTTGCGGCCGACCCTGAAACGATGCGCCACTTGGGCGGAACCAAAGGCCGGTCGGAAGCTTGGCGCATGCTCTGCATGATGGTCGGTGCCTGGCAGGTACGCGGCTATGCGATGTTTTCGATGATCCTGCGCGACACCGGGCAATGGGTCGGCCGCACCGGACCTTGGATGCCCGAAGGCTGGCCCGGCACCGAAGTCGGCTGGGGCGTGGCGCGCGAATATGCCGGAAAGGGGTTCGCACACGAAGCTGCGGTTGCAAGCATCGATTACGCGTTCGATGTATTGGGTTGGGATAATGTGATCCACACTATCGATCCTGCGAATACAGCGTCAGTTGCGCTGGCCGAACGACTTGGTTCCTATGACCAAGGGCCAACGCGCCTGCCTGATCCGTTCGAGCATATCCCGGTCCATGCGTGGGGCCAGAGCAAGTCGGAATGGGCCGCCGCAAAAACGGCCCATTCCTGATCGCATCAATCGAATAATCAGAGAGCGCGGTCGCCGAACTGCACGAAATCAACCTCGCCATTGGTTGCACCGCAGGTGAAGCTGTCGTCCTCGCCGCCCGACAGGCTGCCCTCAACTTGCCAGCGTGCGCCATCGCGGGTGACCGAACGGATTTCATCGACGCGCGCATTGTCGCGTTCAACCGCTGACGTGCAGGCCTCGACCGCGCTGCCCACGTCATTGTTGCGGTCGTCACGGGTCCGGCTGGGTTCGTTTTCGGGGTAGCCGTCGGTGGGGTAGCGGTCGGCACCACGATTGCGCTGGCTATTTTTGCTCGCCGCATCGGCAACAATGGCAATACCGGCAAGGATTGCGATGCCCGCGAGTATATCGCCCCCATCGACGCGGTCGCGATGGCGATAGCGGTGGCGGCTGCCCCACCCATTATATTCGCCCGCTGACTTTAAAACCGAATGCTCACGGTCAAGCGACACCGCTGCCATTGCGGGTGTGACCGACGTTGCCAATAGGGCAGCTGAACCGATGGCCAGCGTGAGCTTGCGAAAATACCCCATAATTGCCTCCCGTTGCGAAGCCTAAGCTCCATTCGCAGATAGATAAAAGGTTCAGCCTGTCGCCAGGCTGAACCAGTTTGCCTCAATTACAAGCGAACGCTTAGCGCCACTGATCCAGGCCGCTATAGTGGATGTCGACAACCCGGCCGCGCTCGACATAGCAAGTGAAGCGCCCTTTGTCATAACCACGGGCATAACCACCATTTCCATAGCGATCATTCCGCTCATAACGATCATCGCGGTCATAACGGTTGTAGCCACGGTCCTGTCCACGCCAGCCATCCTGCACGACAAGCTTGCCACTCACTTTGTACCCATAACGTGTGCGGTCGATCTTGCGGATTTCCGTGACGTCCGAACGTGCATAGCGGTTCGCCCGTGTTTCGACGGCATTGACGCACTGGTTGACCGCCGAACGACCACCGCCATAGCGGTTGTTATAACCATAACCGCTGCGACCATAATCATAGCCATCGCGATTATAGTTGCGATCATCGTAGCGACCATCATTGTAACGTCCGTCGCGATCATTGTCCGCAGACGCAATAACTGCGGCAAGGCCGCCCAAGATTACCGCGCCGGCAATAACTTCGCCTGCGGTGATATTGTCACGGTCGTAGCGGTCACGTGCCTGAGCAGGTGCTGCGACACTAACCAAAGCTGCAGCAGCAGCTCCGGCGCCAAGCAAGCTTTTGGTCAAAATCTTCATCGTCATATCTCCTTTGCCGCGGCGGGGTGTTTCCCGTGCTGGCAAAGATGAATTAGGTGATTCGTTTTGACCGGATGCTGAATTGAGTTGTCAGCATCCGTTCAGGTAAACGGCATTTTTTATGAACAAGCGGTAGTTGCGGGTTGTATCCGCTATCGACAACATTGCGGACATTAGCGCGAGTGATAGACTAACCCGCCGCGCGACAAAGTTCGCCTGTTTGAGAACTTTTATGAGGAAGATGTTATGAACCGGACAAATCTCGTATGGTTCTGCGGTGGAACTGCCGCCAGCTCCATTGCCGGTCTTGCAGCTTTCGTTCTGCA
>JBGSVG010000160.1:0-5806 GCA_041753095.1 Sphingorhabdus sp.
AAAATTTAAGGATTACAGTCATGAAGCGCACTTTTCAGCCGAGCAATCTCGTGCGTGCCCGTCGCCACGGTTTCCGTCTGCGCATGTCGACCGCCGCTGGCCGCAACATCCTGAACGCACGCCGCGCGCGTGGCCGCAAGAAGCTTTCGGCCTAATAACCGAAACGGCGGACCGCGATATGCGCGGTTACAGCGTCATCAAAAAAAGGTCAGACTTTCTGGCCGCCAACCGGGGGAAGCGATATGCAACTCCCGGTTTTGTTTTGCTCGTGAAAGACCGTCAAGATGATGACCCCGCAATCCGGCTGGGAATTACCATCACCAAGAAGGTCGGTAATGCGGTGATCCGAAATCGCATGCGCCGGCGCTTTCGTGCACTTGCGTTGGAAATGCTGGGCGATAAAGGCAAATCGGGTGCCGACCATATCTTGATTGGTCGCGATGGCGGTATCGAAAAGGATTTCGCCGAATTGCGCGCCGATATGGCGCGGGCTTTGGATAAGCTCGGCAAGTGATAGCAAAGCTGCTCATCCTCGTCGCACGCGGCTGGCAGGTGGGTCCATCGCGTATCCTGCCACCGACCTGCCGTTATAGTCCCAGCTGCTCGGCTTATGCGATTACGGCGCTTCAGAAATATGGCGCAATTAAGGGTGGCTGGCTGGCCACCAAAAGGCTATTGCGCTGCCAACCTTGGGGCGGGCACGGCCATGATCCGGTGCCATAATAGCTCACAACATATTGATTAACGGGGATTACTAAACGTGGACGACAAGCGTAACCTGATATTTGCGGTATTGCTAACGGGCCTTATCCTGTTCGGCTGGCCCTATGTTGCAAGCACTTTCTTCCCGTCTGCCGCGCCTGCGCCAGTTACCGCCCCTGCGAAGACCGAGGCGGCAACGGGAGCCCCCACAACAGGTGGGGCAATCACCTCGGCTGCTGCGCCAAAGAATGTCCCGCTTGGCGATGCGCTTAAAGGCTCTGCCCGCATTCTCATCGAAACGCCGAAATTGAGAGGCTCGGTCAATCTCGAAGGCGCTCGCATCGACGATTTGCAATTGCTCGCCCATCGCACCGCGCTGCCAAAGGATTCGCCGCCGGTTCGTCTGTTTTCGCCATCGGGCACAGCAAAGGCGCATTTTGCGCGTTTCGGCTGGGTTGGCACCGGCGTCACTGTGCCCGACGACAAAACGGTCTGGACCCCAAGCGCCAGCAAACTGACGCCTGAAACGCCGGTTACGCTCAGCTGGACCAATGCCGAAGGTCAGAAATTCGATATCGTGTTGTCCATCGATAAGGATTATATGCTCACCGCAGAGCAGCGCTTCACCAACGGTGCAGCGAGCGAAGCACAGGTAGCTCCCTTTGGCCTTCTCAGCCGCAATGGCCAATCGCCTGATCCCGACACCTGGAATATTCACGTTGGCCCGATGGGTGTGTTCGATGGTACAATCGTCAACGTCAACTATGACGATGTAATTGAAGCGCCCAAAGGCGAAGTCGATTACAGCACCACTGGCGGATGGCTCGGCGAGACAGAGAAATACTGGCTGGCGGCTCTCATTCCGGATCAGAAGGTCAAAACCAACGCGTCGTTCAAGACCGCTGATGGCTATTATTGGTCGCAGATGGTCAACGCGACGCAGTCGAAAGTAGCGCCCGGCGCCACTATCTCGCAAAGTTCACGCCTGTTTGCAGGAGCGAAGGAAGTCGAGACGCTCGACATGTATGCCAACAAGCAAGGTGTACCCCTGCTCGACTATTCGATTGACTGGGGCTGGTTCTGGTTCCTTGCAATTCCGTTTTTCTGGATCCTTCACTGGTTTTTCGGTGTATTCGGCAACTTCGGCGTCGCCATAATTTGCCTGACCATTGTTGTCCGCCTCTTCATGTTCCCGGTCGCGCAAAAGCAGTTCGCCTCAATGGCGCAAATGCGGGTGGTGCAGCCCAAAATGAAAGCGGTGCAGGAGCGGTGGAAAGACGATAAGCCGCGCATGCAGCAGGAAATGATGAAGCTCTACAAGGACGAGAAGGTCAATCCGCTCGCAGGATGCCTGCCTATCGTACTGCAGATCCCTATCTTCTTCGCGCTCTACAAGATTTTGATGCTGAGTATCGAAATGCGGCATCAACCATTCGCATTGTGGTTGAAGGATTTGTCCGTTCCCGATCCGTCAGCGCAATTGCTGTTCGATCTGTTAGGAACAGGCATCATCTTGCCCGCATTCATCGCTATCGGTGTCCTACCGATCCTGCTGGGTGTTACCATGTGGCTGATGCAGAAGCTCAACCCGCAGCCAATGGATGAAGTGCAAAAGCAGGTATTTGCCGTCATGCCATGGTTCCTGATGTTCATCATGGCACCGTTCGCGGCAGGACTTCAGCTATATTGGGTGATGTCGAACCTGATCTCGATTGCGCAGCAAAAATGGCTGTATTCGCGGCACCCGATCCTGAAGCAGCAGGCGGCAAAGGACGCTGAAGAGAAAGCGGCGACGAAAGCTAAGGCCGGAACGTGAGTGCGGATGTCATTGCAGGAATAGCCGAACCGAACCGGATATTTTCCGGCCCGGTGACGTTCCTGAAATCAGCGCCCAAGCTTGAGTTCCTGCCCGAGCCGACCGTGCCTGAAATCGCCTTTGCCGGTCGGTCGAATGTCGGCAAGTCGAGCCTGATAAACGCACTAGTGAACCGCAACAATCTGGCGCGCGCTTCGAATACGCCGGGGCGGACACAGGAGTTGAACTTCTTCGATGTGGGATCACCTGCCCTGTTCCGGATCGTCGACATGCCGGGCTATGGCTATGCCAAGGCTCCTGTAAAGACCGTCCAGCAATGGCGTTATCTGATCAATGACTACTTACGCGGTCGCGCTGTTTTGAAGCGAGTCTTCGTCCTGATCGACAGCCGTCACGGCATCAAGGAAGTCGACCATGACATCATGGGCATGCTCGATGCCGCTGCAATCAGTTACCGGATCGTCCTGACCAAGACCGACAAAATCAAAGCAACCGAGCGGGAAGCGGTTGAAGCGGACACTATGGCGAAACTGCGCAAACATGTTGCTGCCTATCCCGACCTGTCAGTCACGTCGGCGGAGAAAAAGGGCGGGATTGATGATTTGCGCCGCGCGGTTTTGGAAGCGGTAGCATCATAACGAAAACCGAAGCCCTGAGCTTGTCGAAGGGCGGCTCTCCGCATAGAAGCGTCCTTCGACAGGCTCAGGACTACGGTAAAATATAAATGACCATCAAACTCATCATCGGCAACAAGGCTTATTCCAGTTGGAGCTTGCGGGGCTGGCTCGCGGCCAAACAGTCGGGGCTGCATTTCGATGAAATGACCGTACCGCTATATGACGAGACGTGGGACGAGCGTAAACGCGAGGAAGACCTCGCTCCGTCGTCTGGCAAAGTGCCGATATTGTGGGATGGTGATGCGGTCGTGTGGGACAGTCTCGCGATCATCGATTATCTGGCCGACAAGGTTGGTCGCGATCGCTATTGGCCAAAAGACGAGGTTGCGCGGGGGATGGCCCGTTCGATGGCAGCGGAAATGCACTGCGGCTACATGTCGCTTCGCCGAGAATGCCCGATGAACACGCGCAAGACATTTACCGGTGTTACGGTATCCGAAGAAACCCGCGCCGACGCGATCCGGATATTGCAGACATGGGCTGAGGCGCGCTCCCGGTTTGGAACCGAGGGGCCTTATCTGTTTGGTACCTTCAGCGCCGCCGATATCATGCTTGCGCCTGTGGTGACGCGTTTTGTGACTTATGGTTTTACTCTGCCCGGCTTTGCTGAGGCCTATGTAGAAGCGATGATGGCGCATCCATGGATCGAAGAATGGTATGCGGCTGCGGCGGACGAGCCTTGGACGATAAAGCGGATCGAGGACGCGGTTACCTGATCCGCTCGGTCGGATAGGGCGTACCGTCCTTGTGAAAATATCCATCGTCGCCAAAGGTCATATCGATATCGGAGTAAGCACCACCCTTGCTGCGGTCGCCCGTTCCGATTGCGATAAATACACAATCGCTTTCACTCCGATTGACCAGATGATGACCAACTTGGACTCCGGCGGGCCACGCTGCAACATCACCGGGGCGCATGATGGTTTCGCCATCATCCTCAATTAACACCGCCTCACCGGACAACATTACGACCAGCTCATCTTCGCCCGCATGCCAATGCCGCTGTGAAGACCATGCGCCGGGTTTCAGGACCACGTGGCTTGCGCCCATTTGCGTGAGGCCCGCCGCAGGAGCCAGTCTTCGCCACCAGCGGCCTTGTACTTCCTGATCAAAGGGTACGGGATAGCCGGTTGCATTGCTTTGTAGGACGGCTTCGATGTCGATTTTGGGCACGCCAATCTCCTAACCGCATTGTGCGCGGTGCAGCAGCTTCTGGTCGGCGAGCACCAACGCCATCATGGCCTCAACTACCGGTGTGCCGCGAATCCCGACGCAGGGATCATGGCGGCCTTTCGTAATAATGTCGGTTGCCTCGCCTTCACGGGTAATGGTTTCCACCGGCGTCAGGATCGAGGAGGTCGGCTTGAACGCCACCCGTACAATTACCGGCTGCCCCGTCGAGATACCGCCAGCAATCCCGCCTGCATTATTTGCCAGAAATTCAGGATGATTTGAGCCTTCCGCCGAAGGTCGCATCCGGTCGGCATTTTCTTCACCACGAAGCCGTGCTGCAGCAAATCCAGCGCCGATTTCGACACCCTTTACCGCATTGATGCTCATCATTGCAGAGGCAAGTTCACTATCGAGCTTCGCATATAGAGGCGCGCCCCAGCCGGGGGGCACACCCGTCGCTACACATTCGATGACGGCGCCAAGCGACGACCCCGCCTTGCGCGCTTCATCGACCATTTTTTCCCAACGACCAGCCGCTGCCTCGTCGGGACACCAGAAGGGGTTTTTGCCAATCTGCGCCGCTTCGAAATTGTCACGGTCAATGGCATCACCACCGATTTCGGCAACATAGGCCAATATTTCGACGTCGGGGATCACCGCCCGCGCAACAGCCCCTGCCGCAACGCGCGCTGCGGTTTCGCGCGCGCTAGACCGACCGCCACCGCGGAAATCGCGAAAGCCGTATTTGGCATCATAGCTATAGTCGGCATGACCGGGCCGATAGGCTTTGGCGACGTCCGAATAATCCTTTGAGCGCTGGTCAACATTTTCGATCATCAGCGAAATCGGCGTGCCGGTAGTCCGCCCTTCAAAAACGCCCGACAGGATTTTCACTGCGTCAGGCTCCTGCCGCTGTGTCGTGAACCGCGACGTTCCCGGACGCCGCTTATCGAGGAAAGGCTGGATATCCGCTTCGCTCAGCGCGATGCCAGGCGGGCAGCCATCGACCACTGCGCCGAGCGCTGGCCCGTGCGACTCCCCCCAAGTGGAAAAGCGGAAAACGCGGCCGAAGGTGTTAAAGCTCATGCGAACCTTGTGTTAGAAAAGGCCGCAGGGGTCAATCTGCAACATCATCGGCTGGCTTCATGCGAACCGAGCGATAGCGCACCTGCTCCTTGCCAATCCACGTGCGCACTGCCCGGAATATAATCAGCGTTACCGCAACTGCCAAAACCCGCGCCGCGTGTGGGTGACCATATTCGCCGCCCACTCTGCCAGCCCAGACAAAAGCACCGACGACAGCTGCATATCCGGCCATAGACACAAATGCATCAAGGATGGGCGGCAGCCCTTCCCAATAATGTTTGGCGTGCCAATATCCGTGCAAGCCAACGAGCAAGCCACATCCGACGAGTAGCAAAACCAGCTCGTTGCTATG
>JBGSVG010000161.1:0-6711 GCA_041753095.1 Sphingorhabdus sp.
AGAGAAGCAAATCTTTGGGTCGGCATTCAGTTGGAAGACGCGAGCTAATTGCCCAAACGCAATGACATCTTCTCGCTTTTTTATCATCGCCGAATATTTCAGCGTTTCCGCAAGATAGCGTCTCGCCACAAGCCGAACGTCGGCTTCCCACAACAAATTCGCCGAAGCGGCCGTGCCGAGAACGACAACCATTAAGACGTACCGAGTTCATTTTGGAAAGTCCAATACCTGCCTTCATGAAGACGACAAACACTTTCGTTGTTTCAACGACAGCAACTGCAATTATAGACAAGGATGTAACTTCTATTAGCGCGCCTTGCGCTTGAAGACGCATTCTCCCCATTTGTCGCGGGCAGCCAAACCGCCCTGCCATCCGAGACGAAAGACTTCCTTGCCATCAATAGACACTGCAAAGTCGTTTTTCTCCTCCATTCCGCCCATCAGTGCCTGAGCAGATGACACGGCAAAGGCTATCGTTCCAATCTCCGGCGTTTCGGCGTTCTTCTGGAAATTGAATGCTTTGATTGTCGCTGGCGACGCGCTAGTCTGGGAGAGCACCGCCTTGACGAGCTTCATCTTCGGCGGTTTCGGCACAGCGTTGCCAGCAAACATAAGCATTGCGCCATCATAATTGTCGCCTGGCCCTGACAGGATGATAAAACCGTCTTTGCGCCAAAAGACTGCAGTGCAGTAGTCGCCTGGTGCTGCACCGGGGCGACCGTCAAAATACTCCCAACCTCCATGCAGATAGGTCTGATAGCGTGGGTCTTTCTGGAGCTTTGCAAACTCTTTTGTATTGCGTTCCTGGATCTGAGCGATGCCTACCATAACATTGATGCGCGACTGCAAAGGATCATAAGGTTTGGATGGGGGGGCTTGATCAGTTCCCGGGCCTTTTGGTGGGGAGGCAGCGATATCATTCATGGCCCGCGCATGTTCTTCCGCGCCCTGTGGATTGGCCATAGCTGAAGCACTCAATATAACTTCGAGTGAAGTAAAAAAGCCAACAATGATCAAAACTCTTATATTATACATGCAAAACATCCCAATATTGAGGACTGTATTCATTCCCAGGAAGTGATGGTTGGATTTAAGACCGAGGCGCAGGTGGCTATGATTAGTTCAGTCATATACTATCGGTGGTCGAAATAGGGAAATCATCGAATCAAATGATGTTCGTACGGTTATCTTACTGCTCGGTCTCATCTTGTCAACCCCTGCGGCGGTGCGCCAAATTGATCGTCGGCTTCGGCGATTGACCACGCCAATGCCAAAAGGGCCAAGCACATCATGGAGAGAAACAGCGTAATGGCTGGTGCGGATAGCTCTCCGGACAGCCAGTCCCGCCAACCTATATAGGTGATCGGGGCAGCCCACAGGCTGAACCAGCACATCGCCACACCGGTAAGGGTTCCAGTAGCTAGGGGCCATCTATAGAGACGCCTACGCACAGGCAGCTGCTGCATCACATGATCACAAAAGCCGTCGGCTAGCACTGGCCCTTCGAACTGTTTGCGTAGCAATGCGTCGATAGCGTCTTCCACGTCGTCGTTCACGTACCATGTCCCTTCCCGGATGTTTGTTGCCAGTCCCCAAATAGCGCCCGCAGCTTGTTCTTGCTGCGCTTAATATGCGATTTCACCGTACCGAGCGGCATTGCCAGCACATAAGCTGCCTCATCATGGCTGAGGCCCAGATGCACAACATGGAGCAGTACGATTTGCTCAGGCGCGGACAAGCGACGCATCGCACGCTCAACATCGAGCCGCAGTTCGACCGCATGATGCGGCGACGATTGCTGGTCGAGCGCGTTGAAATAAATCTCTTCCTCTGATGATGACCGCTTTCGGCGGGCCTGAAGAAAGCAGGAATAGGCGATACGGTAGAGCCAGGTGGAAAAGCGTGCATCTCCCCGAAACTGGTGCAGCTTTCGCCACGCAAGCACGAACGTCTCCTGTGCGAGATCATCAGCTTTGGCATTGTCGCCATGAAGGAGGCGCCGCAACTGCGCGCGCACCATTCCCTGATGGCGCCGCAATAGTTGTTCAAACGCTCGCCGATCATCCGTCAGTAGAACACGCGCCACCAACGCATGATCGACTTGCGCTTCGGCAATTTGGTCAACCACGCATGTCGTCACGCCGGTTGAGCCACCAACTCGCAAGATAGCCGAGACCGGTCATCAGCGGCAACAAGCCGAGTCCCCATAGGCTCGCGATGCGCTGTCCGCTGCGGAGCTCAAACGGCAGGGCAAGGAACATCGCCATCAATCCGAGACCGCCGCTTATGAGCACCAGCGCCCGGCGCCGGTCGGAGTCGGAGGGGAGCGGTTCAACCAGCAGGTGGTGCGGCAATTCCACCCCTTTTTCCGCAAGTTGCAACAGCGTGCGATAGCGCTCCTTCGTCTGGTCGGTACGGTAGCGTAGGAAGATGAAGAGGATTGCGACGGGCGTCAGCATCACTACGCCAGGGATAAAGAACATTAAAGGATCCATCAGCCTTGCTCCGAGAAAAATTGAATGAATGTCAGATGCTCACAACCGGACATCATGGCTTTTCCCGTTGGGAAGCGAGAAGGTCGGCGATGCGCTCCGCGAAGAGCCATGAATGCCCCGGTCCCTGGTTGCTGGTCAATGCAATAGTGGCGCCGGTCTCCCAGACAATCGCCAAATTGGCATCCGTGCCCTCGATGCCACCCGCGTGTCCGCGAATATGGCGCCCGTGCGAGACGCGATCGCCGAATCCGGCGGCATAACCACCCGGACCTGCCGGCACGGGGTCTTCAAACATTATCGCGAGCGTTGCCGGTTTCACCAGCTTACCTGACAGCAATGCATCGGAAAATCGCAGCAAATCGGCGTTGGTAGAATAGCCACCGCCCGCCGGGCTGCCACGATAGGGAACCTTGAGCCAATCCGACTTCCAGACGTCGGAAAATGCCCCCTCGCGATAATAGCCGACAGCGAGTTGGGGCACAACATCATCCAGGCGGTCGAAGCCACTGGCAGCCATGCCTGCCGGTGTGAAAACGTAGCGCTGCATGTAATCAAAAAAACTCTCGCCTGAAACGTTCTCAATGATGCGGCCCAGCAGCATATAGCCCGCATTGCTGTAACTCCATTCTCCGCCGGGTTCGCTCACCTTAGGCTGACGTGCGATCAACCCAAGATAGTCCGAGGGATCGACGAATTTCTCCCGGTGTTCGAAGAGTTCGGGAACGAGAAAATCGCCCAGGCCAGACGTGTGGTGCAGGAGTTGCCACACGGTTATTTTCTTCGCCGCCACATGGTCCGAATATTCCGGAACCCGCAGTGCCAATGTATCCTCCCATGACAATTTTCGGGCCTCGACCAGTTGCGCAATGGCGACAGCCGTGAACATCTTGTTCATCGAACCGATGTGGAATTTCGTCTCCCGATCCACCGGCACGTTGAAGCGGCGCTCCGCCGTGCCGAGGCATTTGTCGACGATCATTTTTGCGCCGTCGGTCACCGTTACGCATCCGGAAAAATCATTGGTGAGCACCAGAATATCCAGCGCAGCCTCGGTGAGCCGAGCGATCTCGGCGTACGATGCGGCGGTTTCCGGCCAGTCAGCATAGAGAGCAGGATCGTCGATCGGCACCATATCCACCATAGCCAACTTTCCGGGCTGTTCCGGATCGGGGAGCAGCACGACGGCGACCCGTTGCCCGGTCCGCCGCCCTTTGATGGTCACGACCAGCATCCCGGGCGGTCCTTGGGTTCGCGCATCGACAAAGTCGACCCCGCCACTGTCACGCACTGCGTTGGCAAGCTGTTTGAGGAATGCCGCCCTGGCATCCGCATCGACCGACGCAGACAGGATCGTCGGCGCCCATTGTTGGATGCTCTCTGGGCTGTCGGCATTGATATGCGTGATCACCATCCCACCTATTTCTCCCGCGACGTTATCTGGCAGGGTTGTCGTTATCGGACCGGCAATCGCGGGGGAACCGGAGAGGGTGGCGGCAAACACGAGAATCGGGAGGAGAAACGATGATGGCAACAGGTTGAGCCGGATTGATAGGTTCATTGTCAAAATCCCTTTGGAGGCCATATGGCGGTTGCTAGTGGTTTCAACAGGTTGGATGCAGCCATGGGCACATTTGGATGCAATGAATTCTTGAACCGGCCATAAGGGTGCGCCGGGCCAATACGCATCCATGACAACGCGGCAGCTTGGTAGCGCTGCAAAAAACGGTATCTCCTTCATTCGGCTGATCTTTATGCGAAGCAAAGCCCGGCCGAATGTATCAGCGCCGTGCACCTGAAAAACTGACTTTGCTAGCGGCCATGTGCGCTTACAGGCCACCTTGATGGCATGGTATGCTGCACTCGATTCAGCGCTCCCCAGTCGAATATAAACTCGCTTGCCGCCAAAGATGCCTGTGTTTGTTGCAGACGATCAGCGATACAATCTAGGTACACTCGATCGTATGATGGATGTCCATCAACGTTGGACTGTACCAACGTTCTAAGAGAGTCTGCTAGACTGGATTGCCATCCGGAAGCTGCCATTCCGGAATCCACAACAAATCTGTCAAACCGGTCGGGGAGCGAACGACAACATTTAAGACATTCGCATCACTCAATTGAGCCCACGAAAACAGTCGTGGACAACACGAAACGTGAAATAAACGACACGCAGCTTTTGTTACGCTAGATTGAATAATCAATCGGCAGCTTTGTAAGTGATACGCGCTGTCAAACGGTTCGCTTCCTGTTACGTCGGCATGAGACAAGCAGAGGAAGATCGTCACACCCCATAGGTCAGGCGCAGTTAGCGCGTTCTCAAAAAGTAATGCCCGAGGCCATGCTTTCATAATAGCTTCGATAAGGGCCTGGAAGAGAAATCGTATAAAGCCAGCCCCCAAATGCGAAGAGTATGAGTATCGCGACGACCAAGCTCACAAACAACGTAAATCCTACAGTTTTGACGCATCGAGTTCGAAACCACACGGCAGCCGCGACATGCGAAAAGACTGCAACAATCGCCAACGCGTAGTAGGGGTAAAAGAACCACCTAGTGATTGGGTGCAGCAGCGAGCCAGACGCCCAGAAAAAATTGGTGTCGAGCCCTGCTGCGTAACGTGCATAGAGTGCCGCCCCAGTGTGATTGATTATGAAAAGTGCAAGATATAATCCGCTAACCAGTTGTAACCGTGCCCAGCGTTCGCCTTGGGCAGAGTGCCAGCGCGCAAATGCAAATCGTATCCCTATGCTGATCTGCAGAGTAAGCGCCACAAGTAGGAGTGGCTCCACGACCGGATTTCGGTACAGCATCTGAATGATCGACAGCGTTTCAACATGTGCTCGGACGCCAGCTAAAGCCGTTAGATGCACTGCAAGGTGCAATGTTACGAAGACCAGGATCGCTATTCCTGATACTCTGTGCGCACGCACAATCATTTTAATCCCCTCATTCAATTCAATTCGGATATGAAATATCTGAGTTACAATTATTATACAAGACTGCTAGGAGTTTATCATGCGGATCAACAAAGGCGTCGAATGGGGCGTGCACGCATGCGCGCTGCTTGCGCCGCTTGGCCCAGACATGGGTCTGAATCTTGCGGCGTTGGCTGCCTATCATGGTGTACCAGCGGCTTATATGGCCAAACAAATGCAAGCACTCAGCAAAGCTGGCCTTGTGCGAACGTGTCGCGGTAAGACCGGCGGCTATCGCCTCGCGCGCCCAGCGTCCCAAATTTCACTATGGGATATCAAAGCTGCTATAGACGGAACATTACCTGCGTTTCGCTGTACCGAAATTCGTCAGAAAGGACCATGCGCGCTCAATCGCGAGGAATGCAGAAGGGCTTGCCCAATTGCGGCTGCCTTTGCAACCGCTGAGCAGGCCTATCGCGATGCACTAAATGCAATCAGTCTTTTGGAAATTGTAGAAAATGTCGGGACAATAAGCGACCAACATCATCTTGATAATATTATGGGCTGGTACGCCCGGAACATTACGGATCTGCCAAAATGATTTATCGAAAGACACCATTTCGATTTCGAATCGGGTGGTCTCGACCAGCATGCTGTTTTCGATGAATTGTTCACCGGCTTTTTTGATGTATATCTATCCGCACGCGTTATCGGTGGGGTCCAAGCATGCAAGTCACAATCAAGGTCGACTTAGTCCAGCAACTCGCTCGAAGAGCACGAAGTAAAAACGTGGATTGAGCAGTTGCCATTAAGGAATCGAACACCGTTAATCAGCCTCGATTATGGAAATGTCTTCGACAGACCGGCAGGATTGGGCCCAGACAGTATCGTAATTAGCAGTGTTGTCGGATGGTCCTCAAAAGGCGACTACGGCATGGATCAAACCGGCGCAGTTAGTCTTGTAAACTGCTTAGATGCTTGTGACATTGCAGCCGATCGGCCCAACTTGAGCGCGATGTTGATTGCCGAGATTGGTCGTGTTTCAGAACTTTACGATGTCGATGGACAGGAATTAGTTTCCGCTACAGAACTCATTCACCCCGCCGGAAGGCGATGGGAGGTTAAAGAAGAACCTCCGAGCAGTGTGCATTGAGTGGGGCGCAATGTCCGCTTTCCATCTGTGGACGCCCCTAAAGATGCAAGCGGTTTTTGAGAGGGGTGCATGTAGTCGGATGCTGCCATCTGTCCGGCCTCTTGATGCAGCATAGCTGCGGGCCCGTATGGGAGTTCGCGGACCGGAACC
>JBGSVG010000162.1:0-2588 GCA_041753095.1 Sphingorhabdus sp.
AGAGAAGCAAATCTTTGGGTCGGCATTCAGTTGGAAGACGCGAGCTAATTGCCCAAACGCAATGACATCTTCTCGCTTTTTTATCATCGCCGAATATTTCAGCGTTTCCGCAAGATAGCGTCTCGCCACAAGCCGAACGTCCACTTTCCCCAACAAATCGGACCTAATCAACGGTACCGCCGCATTCAATCATTCAATTCCAGCCCAGTCCATTTCGCAAGAAACGCGTAAATATCCGAATATTCGTCAATCAGCTTATCGGTGGGCTTGCCGGAGCCGTGTCCTGCACGGCTCTCGATGCGAATGACCTTGGGTTTGTCGCCGGTCTTTGCCGCCTGCAATGCGCTGATATATTTAAAACTATGGCCCGGCACGACGCGATCGTCGGTGTCGGCAGTGGAGACGATGACAGCGGGATAATCGACGCCCGATTTGATGTTGTGATAGGGCGAATAGGTCATCTGCATTTTGAAATCGGCTTCTTTGTTCGGGTAGCCATAATCATCGACCCAGTAACGCCCCGCCGTGAAGCGGTCGAAGCGGACCATGTCCATCACGCCCACTGCAGCATGACCAGCCGCGAACAGGTCTGGACGTTGGTTGACTGCGGCGCCGACCAACAGGCCGCCGTTTGAGCGGCCCTCGATGGCGAGCTTGCCCTTGGCCGAAATACCCTTGGCGATGAGATACTCACCAGCTGCAGCGAAATCATCGAACACATTTTGCTTGTTCATCAGGCGGCCGGCGTCATGCCACGGCTTGCCATATTCGCCGCCGCCGCGCAGGTTCGCCAGAGCAAATACCCCGCCCGACTGGATCCACGCCATTCGTGTCGCCGAATAGGTTGGTGTCTGCGAAATGTTGAAGCCGCCGTAGCCGTAGAGCAATGTCGGCGCGCCCTTGCTCATATCCAGTCCCTTTTTGTGGACGATGAACATCGGTATATTTGTGCCGTCCTTCGACGGGTAGAAGACCTGCGTGACCGAAAAATCGTCTGGATTGAAGCTCAGTTTCGGCTGGGCAAAAACGGTCGATTTGCCGCTGTTGCTGTCAAAACGGTATACAGCACCCGGCTGGTTGAAGCTGGAGAAGCCATAAAAGGTCTCCGGATCACCCGGCGTTCCTGAAAAACCGCTAGCTGTGCCAATCGCATTTAGCGCGATTTCCTGTACTGGCCCGCCAGCCAAATTGGTCATCAAGGCCATCGATTTCGCGTCCTTGATGTAAGACAATATCAGTCGCTGGCCTACAATTTGCGCTCGCGACAAGGTCTCGGCGCGCTCGGCAACAACGTCGGTAAACGCATATGCTTCCCCCATGCAGACATTCGCTGGGCTCGACTTATCCTCGCATTCTGTGCGATTCAGAACCTTGGCATTCAAATCGACGGTGACCACCTTCGACTTCGGCGCGTCCTTATTCGTCACGAACCACAATTTGTTGCCCATGCCCTCAACCAGCTGCCATTCATGCTCCAGCCCCTTCACCAGCGGCGCGGCCTTCCATGCCGGTTTTTTGCCAAGCGGCATGATGTGCAGTTCATATTTCTCATCGGTACCGGACGAGGTGGTAATGAGCGCCCATTTGCCGTCATGCGTTACCTGCGCGCTATGCCCATATTCAGGCTTTTCTGGCGTCGAATAGACGGCCTTATCCTCTGACTGCGGTGTCCCGATTTTGTGATAATATACAGTTTGATTGTAGTTCAGCTGCTGGAATGCCGCCCCCTCTTTTGGCTCGGCAAAGCGCGAATAGAGAAAGCCTTCATTGCCCACCCAGCTGATATTTGTGAACTTGGCCCATTTGATTTCATCGGGCAGCACTGTGCCTGTTTTTGTATCCAGCACTCTGATCGTCCGCCAATCGGACCCCCCGTCCTGAATTGAATAAGCCAGCAGCTTGCCATTTTTGGATGGAACCCAGCTGTCGAGTGCAGTGGCGCCGTCTTTTGCCCATTTATTTGGATCGATAAGGATGCGATCATTGCCACCCAAGCCTTTGCGCACATAGAGCACCGACTGATTTTGCAGCCCGTCATTCTTCGTGAAAAAATAATATCCACCTGCCTTTTCGGGCAAGCCAAAGCGCTCATAGTCGAACAGCTTCTTCATCTTTGCGGCGAGAATATCTTTGCCGGGCAGCGTCTCTAGATAGGCGTCCGTCACCGCGTTCTGCGCCTTTACCCAATCTGCCACCGCGGGGTTGACGCGAACATCATCCTCCAGCCAGCGATACGGATCGGCAACCTTCATGCCGAACTGTTCCTCTACGACGTTGACCTTCGTTGTTTCGGGATATTTCAGGACCGTGTAGCTGTCTGCAGCTGTTGCAGCAGCATCGTCAGCAGCGACAGCTGTGGAGGGCAGCATCATCATGACGACTGCAACCCCAAGCAAAAATTCATTCCGCATCTCATCATTCCCCAGCTCTCAAAACCATTTCCGCACATGCGTAGAGCGTCCTTGGTGCTTAGCCAATATATTCGGTCGGTCGTCCGCAAGAAAATGTCGTTGGTTGGTCGAATGCTCCATCGCCGCAACTTTTTGGGTTGCGGCGGGTTTCGTCTCTTATGCCCCCGGACTTTTCCG
>JBGSVG010000163.1:0-8970 GCA_041753095.1 Sphingorhabdus sp.
CATCATGAACGATGCCATGTCAGGTGGCATGCACCGGCTGTGGAAAGACAAGTTCGTCCGCCGCGTAAAACCACGCGAGGGCGAGGACATCCTCGATATGGCTGGAGGCACCGGCGACATTGCGTTTCGCATGGAGAAATCGGGCGCGCGGGTGACAGTGTCGGACATCAACGAAGATATGCTCGACGTGGGAATGGACCGCGCGATGAAGCGCGGCATCGACAGCTTGATATGGTCGCCGCAAAATGCGGAAACGCTGACCTTCCCGGACAAGCATTTCGATGCCTACACCATCGCCTTCGGCATTCGCAATGTGACGGACATTCCGGCAGCACTTAAAGAAGCACATCGCGTATTGCGCTATGGCGGGCGGTTTTTCTGCCTCGAGTTCTCGACTGTAGAATGGCCGGGCCTCGCACAAGCCTATGATGTCTATTCGGACAAGCTCGTCCCCAAACTTGGCAAAGCGATTGCCGGTGATGAGGACAGCTACCGTTATCTCGTCGAATCGATCCGCCGCTTCCCCGATATGCAGAATTTCAAACGCATGATCGGCGAGGCAGGCTTTGTGCAGACCAAGGTCGAGCCAATAATGGGCGGGTTGGTTGCCATACATAGCGGCTGGAAGGTTTAATACCGCTCCAGATGACACGGCCCTCCACCCACATCTTTCGCTTGCTCAAATGGGGCCGTATCCTTGCGCGGCACGGCGCGCTCCGCGCCATTGAGGCTGACCGCAATACGCCACCGCAAGTCAAACGGCTCTGCCGGATCGCGCGGATCGGCACGATTCAGCCCAAGATTCCAGACTATGCCGGTGCGTTCCGGGCGATTGGTCCGGCGGCGATCAAGCTGGGACAGACACTGGCGACCCGCCCCGACATTATTGGTGAGCAACCGGCGCATAACTTACTGACCCTTCAAGACCAGTTGCCACCTTCTCCGTTCGAACTGGTCTATGCTGAGATCGATTCCAGCTTGAACAAGCCCGCCGCTGAGTTGTTCGAACATATCGATCCCGTTGCTGTTGGTTCTGCCTCGATTGCGCAAGTCTATCGCGCCCGTACCACCGAAGGCAAAGACGTGGCGGTCAAGGTCCTCCGCCCCGGCATACGCGAGCAATTTGCCCGCGATATCGAAACCTATGAATGGGCAGCCGCACATCTCGAGGCTTTGGGTGGCGAAGCGGCGCGGTTGCGGCCGCAACTCGTCATCGCCAATCTCAAACGCTGGACCTTGCGCGAACTCGATTTGCGCCGCGAAGCCGCCAGCGCGTCGGAACTTCAGGACGCGATGGTCGCGGTTGACGGCTATGCTATTCCAACGATTGACTGGGACCGAACATCCGGCCGCGTGCTTACGCTAGACTGGGTGGATGGGATCAAGATTGCCGATGTCGACGGCCTGAGAGCGGCAGGGCATGACTTGAACGCGCTTGCCGAGAAGCTAGTGCTCACCTTCCTGCGCCAAGCCATATCCGAAGGCTTTTTCCACGCCGACATGCATCAGGGCAATCTGTTCGTCCGTGCCGACGGAACAATCGTCGCCATCGACTTCGGAATCATGGGCCGGATCAATCGCCAAGCTCGCTTCTGGCTTGCCGAGATTCTCTACGGCCTGACCACCGGCAATTACAAACGCGTCGCCGAAATCCATTTCGAGGCGCAATATGTGCCGAGCTATCACAATGTCGACGAATTCGCCACGGCGCTGCGGGCCGTGGGTGAGCCGACACGCGGCAAGCCAGTGAGCGAATTGTCAGTCGGCCAG
The DNA here is from genome assembly GCA_041753095.1 of Sphingorhabdus sp. Classification (GTDB taxonomy): domain Bacteria; phylum Pseudomonadota; class Alphaproteobacteria; order Sphingomonadales; family Sphingomonadaceae; genus Sphingorhabdus_B. The sequence goes on from JBGSVG010000163.1 coordinate 1,771, forward strand.
ATGCTTGACAGCCTTTTCGCAATCACCCGTGACTTCGACATGCAAACCCAGCCGCACCTGCTGCTACTGCAAAAAACGATGGTGATGGTCGAGGGTATCGCGACTTCACTTAACCCAGAGATCAATATGTGGAATGTCGCGGCGCCTTATGTCCGCGACTGGATTCGCGGCGAACTCGGACCGGAGGCGGCGCTCGCCGACGGGATCAGGAAACAGGCAGATACGCTGAAACTCATCCCCGACCTCATCCGACGGTTGGACGAGCAACTCCCCAAGAAAGGCGGAGCGCCAGAGGCCCCGCCTTTGCCGCCCGTGCAGCTAGTGTGGGAACGGCGCGGAGGCGGCAATGGATGGCGCTATACCATGATAGCCATAGTTGCTGCATCGGCGAGTGCATTAGGAACGTTGTGGCTAACTTGACCCGCATATTCCTTGCGCATATATATTGCGCATGAACAAGCCATCGCGATTCACGGCGCCAAAGCGCGCCACAAATGTCAGCCTCCCAGGCGACATGGTTGATGAAGCGAAAAGACTGGGTATAAATGTGTCGCAAGCCTGCGAAACCGGGCTGCACGAACAGGTGCGCAAGGCATTGGGCGAGGAGTGGAAACGCGAAAACCGAGAAGCCATCAAAAGTTGGAATAAGTGGGTTGCCGAAAATGGCATGCCTTATGATGAATATCGCCAAGTTTAGTGGCGCGCTTCGACGTTTACATTGGCGCAAAGGCAAGTGGCCTTTTGTTGGATATTCAGTCCGACTTGCTCGATGAATTTGGCAGCCGTGTTGTGGTTCCGCTCATGCCCATCGAGGGTGTCCAAACCGTATCCCGGCTGCATCCAGTTTTTGTAATCGACCACCATCGTTATATCATGTCGACACATTTGATTTTCGCAATTCCACTCGAAAGGCTTGGGGAAAAGATCGGTTCTCTTGCCCAGGAAGATTTAACGATCACCTCAGCGCTCGACAAGTTATTCAGCGGATATTGATGGAATGCCCGAAGCTAAACGCATCCTCCTCATCGTCGCTGGCGGAATCGCGGCTTACAAGGCGCTCGAACTGGTGCGCCTGCTGAAACGCCAGGGCGTTGCAGTGCGCGCAGTCATGACGCAGAGCGCCACCGAATTTGTGACGCCCTTGTCGATGGGCGTGATGACCGAGGATCAGGTTTATGGCGATATGTTCGACCTGAAAGAAGAGCGCGAGATCGGACATATCCAGCTAAGCCGTCAGGCCGACCTGATTGTCATTTGCCCCGCTACCGCAAATATCCTTGCGAAGATGGCCGCTGGCATCGCTGATGATCTGGCAACAACCATATTGCTCGCCACAGACAAGCCCGTGCTCGCAGTGCCTGCAATGAATGTGCGGATGTGGAACCATCCGGCGACACAGCGTAATCTGAAACAACTGCGCGCAGACGGTGTCACAATTATGGATCCCGACGAGGGCGCGATGGCATGTGGCGAGTTTGGTCCCGGACGCCTGCCCGAGCCGCCTGCGGTCGCTGAGCGGATTTGCGCGATGCTTGGACAAGGTTTCGATGCAACGCTGACCTCTGGCCGTGCGCCATCTCCCAAAGCCGGGGCCACCGCGTTGGAATCGCAGCCCGACTTTGCCGATATCAACCACCGACCGCTGTTCGGCAAGCGCGTGCTTGTGACGGCTGGCCCGACGCATGAAGCGATCGATCCTGTGCGATACATCGCCAACCGTTCGTCGGGGCGTCAGGGTTTTGCGATTGCGGCGGCGGCTGCCGACATGGGCGCAGAAGTCATATTGGTGGCCGGCCCGGTTCATCTGGTAACCCCGCCCGGTGTGATCCGCATCGATGTGGAAACCGCATTGGAGATGCAGGCTGAAGTTGAAAAGGCGCTGCCGGTGGATGTCGCAATCATGGTTGCCGCTGTCGCAGACTGGCGCGCCGTCGATGCTCCCGGCCAAAAAATCAAGAAAGACGGCAAAGATATTCCCCCGCTCGCATTAACCGAGAATCCTGACATTCTTGCAAGTCTCGCTAGGCACAAGCAACGTCCTAAGCTGCTGATAGGTTTTGCTGCGGAGACCGAAAAGATTGTCGAACATGCGACCGCAAAGCTGGCCAAAAAGGGCTGCGACTGGATTGTTGCGAACGATGTTTCAGGCGACGTGATGGGCGGCGCAAACAACGCGTTCCATGTTGTTACCAAGGATGGCGTCGAAAGCTGGCCCGACAGCCCCAAGGACGTTATTGCCCGCAAATTGATAGAGAAGGTCGCTGATGAGCTCACCGAAGGTTGAAGTCTGCGTCAAACGCCTGAACCATGGCGCAGGCCTGCCATTGCCAGACTATGCCAGCAAGGGTGCTGCGGGTATGGATATCAGTTCTGCAGAAAGCCTGACCCTGCGCGTCGGCAAACGCCATGCGGTTGCGACCGGTTTTGCGTTTGCGATCCCCGAAGGCTATGAAGTGCAGGTGCGCCCGCGGTCCGGCCTTGCGCTTAAACATGGCATCACCTGCCTCAACACGCCCGGTACCATCGACAGTGACTATCGCGGCGAAGTGAAGGTCATTCTCGCCAATCTCGGCGAAGACGATTTCCTCATCACAAAGGGCGACCGCATCGCGCAGATCGTCGTTGCACCGGTAACTCACGCAACGATGACAGAAGTGGACGAAATCGATACCACCGAGCGCGGAACCGGAGGATTCGGTTCTACCGGCGTTTGAAGGAGAACCGATGTGATCCGTAAGTTTGCTATGAAACCGATGCTGGCGATTGCATCGATGCTGGCTGCGCCGGTAATGGCGCAGGATAATCGCAATGATCGTGACTTTCAGTGGCTGTTCCGTGAACATCATGGCGATGGCACCGAAACGCCAACCGCCATTTTCCTGTCCTGGAATTACAGCAGCGTCATATTCCGCGCATCCTGCGAAAACGGGCGTGGCAGCTTCGATCTACAATATTATCCAGACGATAGCGTTGGTCAGCGCGGGCCGAACAATATGCTAGTCGCCAGTTCATTTCAGCCGATAAAGTTCGAGCGCCATGGCAAATCGCGTTCAGCCAAAATCCGGGTGGATGGCGATGCGGTTGCCGCCAACTTCGTTATTGACGATGCGCTGCTGAACATCCTCGCCCCCGGCGGGGAAGAACTGTTGATTATGGCCGAAAATGTCGAGGGCGACCCATGGTATGTTGGCGAAGCGACCCCGCTTTACCAATTGGCGAAAGCCTGCCGTTGACCCTTAATGACCAACAACTCGACCGCTACGCGCGCCATATTGTGTTGCGCGATATAGGTGGGGCTGGTCAGGCCAAATTGCTCGACAGCCATGTCCTGCTGATCGGCGCGGGCGGGATTGGATGCCCTGCCATTCAATATCTTGCTGCGGCGGGTGTTGGGACAATTAGCGTTGTTGACGATGACGTCGTGTCGTTGTCCAACCTCCAGCGGCAAGTGCTGTATAGCGACGCGCAAATTGGCGAGGCGAAGGTCGACGCCGTTGGCCTCGCGATTTCCCGACTTAATCCCGACGTTAAATTCCACGCTATCAAACAACGGATTGATCGCACCACAGGAAGCGAAATCCTGACCGGCGTCGACGTGGTTATCGACGGCAGTGACAATTTCGCGACGCGGCTTATCGTCAACGACCTTTGCCTTGCCGCCAAAGTCCCGTTGGTAAGCGCCGCAATTGGACAGTTTCACGGCCAGATTGGTACCTTCACGGGCTGGATGCCGGATGCGCCCTGTTATCGCTGCTTTGTCGGCGACGCACACGACCCGGATGACTGCGATGATTGCGCCACCCAAGGCGTTCTTGGCGCGATGTGTGGCCTCATGGGAAGCTTTTCCGCGATGGAAGCCATCCGCGTGCTAACCGGCTTTGGTGAGCCGCAAACGGGCAAGCTCCATATCTTCGACGGCATGATGCCCGCAATGCGAAGTATCAAATTGCCCAAAGATCCAGCCTGCGGAAGCTGTGGGCTACCCGCCTAAAATCTCGTCCACCCATCGAGGTACTATCTCCGTTGCAGGGCCATGCCGTCCTTCATCAAACCAGTGGCTGCCTTGCGACTGCTCCAGATTGAGCTCGAGTGTCCGCACGCCTTGCGCTCGCGCCTCGCGGACAAAGCCAGCCGCGGGGTAAACCGCACCCGATGTGCCGATGCTGACGAACAGGTCCGCACGATTGAGCGCGTGGTAAATGTCTTCCATCCGGTAGGGCATTTCGCCGAACCACACGATGTCGGGCCGCAATTGACCGGCAACGCCGCACGCCGGACAGGCGGGTCGTTCGATCAACGTCCCGCGCCACAAATGCCGCTGATCGCAAGCGGTACACCAAGCGTTTAAATGCTCGCCATGCATATGCAGCAGACGCTTCGCCCCTGCCCGTTCATGCAAATCGTCGACATTTTGCGTGACTATCAGAAGCCCATAGCCATTGTCCTGTGGCCACTCTGCATCTAGACGCGCCAATGCATGATGCGCCGCATTGGGGATCTTGGTCTGAATCGCCTCGCGCCGCATGTCGTAAAAACGCAGCACCAGATCGGGATCGCGGGCAAATGCCTCGGGCGTGGCAACATCTTCGACGCGGTGCTGCTCCCACAGGCCGCCTTCGCTGCGGAACGTATCAATGCCGCTCTCCGCGCTTACGCCCGCGCCGGTCAGGATTACGATGTTTTTGGCTTTACTCATGCACCTCCTTTACCCGTTCGTGTCGAGCGAAGTCGAGACACCATGAAGGGAAGCGCGCCAATGATCGGCATCTCGACTTCGCTCGATGCGAACGGTAAGGGTTTGTCCGAAAGGATCATTATGACGGCAATCGGTATCATCGGCAGCGCTGGGCGCATGGGAGCGGCCCTGGTCGAGGCGATCGACGTAGCAGGGCATACTCATGCGGGTGGTGTTGACCAAAATGACGACCTGGCTGCGCTCGTGGCGGTATCCGACGTACTGGTCGATTTTTCTTCCCCACATGCACTGGAGGCGACGCTTGACGCCTGTGTCGCCGCGGGCAAACCCATCGTTATTGGAACCACAGGCCTTGAAGAACGCCACCATTATCTAATCGATGACGCTGCGCGCGACATAGCCGTGCTCCAAACCGGCAACACCTCGCTTGGCGTCACGATGCTTGCGGCATTGGTCAAGCAGGCCGCCAGCCAATTGGGCGATGACTGGGATATCGAAATCGTCGAAATGCACCACCGGCACAAGATAGATGCCCCGTCCGGCACCGCTTTGTTATTGGGCGAAGCCGCAGCCAAGGGCCGTAACATAGACCTCAAAAGCCACAGCGAACGCGGTCGAGATGGCATCACCAGTGCACGCGCCACCGGGGCCATCGGTTTTGCAAGCCTTAGAGGCGGCAGCGTCGCGGGCGACCACAATGTGATTTTCGCGAGCGACAATGAACGCATTGAACTCATCCACCGCGCTGAAAGCCGTGCGATATTTGCAAAGGGCGCGGTGAAGGCGGCTTTATGGTTGGTGGGGCAGAAAGCCGGACGGTACCGGATGGAGGACGTACTCGGGCTGTGAAAAAGGCCGATATCTTCGAATTATACCGGCGTCTGGCTGAAGCCAACCCTTCCCCCGAAACCGAGTTGGCTTATGGCAATGTCTATCAGTTGCTAGTTGCGGTGGTGTGTTCGGCGCAGTCAACAGACGTCGGTGTCAATAAGGCGACGCGGAAACTATTTGCCGAGGTCGAGACGCCAGCGCAGATGGTGGCGTTGGGCGAAGAAGGCCTGAAAGCGCACATTAAAACAATCGGTCTATTCAATGGCAAGGCGAAGAATGTGATCGCATTGTCCGACATACTTGTTCGCGACCATGACGGTGAGGTGCCCGCTGATCGCGCCGCGCTTGAGGCATTGCCCGGTGTTGGCCGCAAAACCGCCAATGTGGTGATGAATACAGCGTTCGGTGCGGAGACTTTTGCCGTCGATACGCACATCTTCCGTGTCGGTAATCGTACCGGCCTTGCACCCGGAAAAACCGTTCTGGCGGTTGAAAAGGCACTTGATAAAAAGACACCGCAACCATTCCGCGTGGGCGCGCATCACTGGTTGATCCTGCATGGCCGCTATGTCTGCAAGGCGCGCACGCCTGAATGCTGGCGTTGTCCGGTCGCCGACCTCTGCCGGTTTAAGCCGAAAACAATTGCACCCAAAACCAAGTCAGGTGCAGTTCAGATAATATAAGATATGCGAGCGCATAGCTGTTTGGGAGAAATTCGATGCACAAGTCGCTTTTGATCGTTTCCACGATCGCAGTACTGACGCTTGGCGCGACTGCGGGCATGTCGGCAAAGAAAGAACCTGCCCCCGTCCGTGCCGTAGGCGAACCCGTAAATTGCGTTTCATTACGCAACATACGCTCGACCAATGTCGTCGATGCCAATACCATCGATTTCAAAATGAACGGCGGCAAGACATACCGCAATTCGCTACCCTACAGCTGCCCCGGCCTGAAGTTTGAGGACCGTTTTTCCTATCGCACTTCGACCAATCAGCTGTGCAACGTAGACATTGTTCGTGTGCTGCATGATTATGGCGGGCGCCTGACGGAAGGCGCTGGCTGCGGCCTTGGCAAGTTCCAGCCAGTTGAGAAGATTAGCGCCTCTAACTAGGGGCTATTTTCCCGTCCAGTTCCCGGGCCGTTTTTCAACGAAGGCGGCCATTCCTTCTTTCTGGTCGTCGGAACCGAAAAGGCCATGAAACAATCGGCGTTCGAACAGGACGCCTTGTTGCAATGTGGTTTCAAACGCCGCGTTGACCATCTCCTTGCACGCCATCGCAGCGAGAGGTGCCATTCCTGCAATCGCCTGCGCAGTCTTTACGGCTTCCTCGACCAGTTCGGCGGCTGGAACGACTTTGGCAACCAATCCCGAGCGTTCGGCTTCGGTGGCATCCATCATCCGGCCTGTGAGGCACATTTCCATCGCCTTGGCCTTGCCAATCGCGCGCGTGAGCCGTTGCGATCCGCCCATGCCTGGCGTTACCGCCAGCTTTATTTCGGGTTGGCCGAATTTGGCATTGTCGCCTGCAATGATGAAGTCCGCCATCATCGCCAGCTCGCACCCGCCGCCCAATGCAAAGCCATTTACCGCCGCGATCCACGGCTTGCGGGTTGCCGTAACGCGGTCGTAGCCGGCAAAGAAATTGCTGCCGTACATCTCGGCAAAGGACTGC
>JBGSVG010000164.1:0-3061 GCA_041753095.1 Sphingorhabdus sp.
CCAGCTCCAAATCAGCAATCCACCCACAAAGGAAATATAAGCTGCCCAGACCGCCGTCGAGTGGCTGGTCAGCACCAGCAGCGCGAGTCCCAAAGACGCGCAGATCCCTGCAATGATAACAGCGCGACCGAAGGATTGACGCAACCGGTGGTTGATCATCGCAACCAACCCCGTGCTTACAAACCAAAGCACAATGACCACCATGAAAGGCAAGGCAAGGCTAGTACCAGTCACCATGCAGGCGAAAGCCTGATCTGGCTTGGCAACTCGTTAGTACGCGGCTTCATCAAGTACATGCGCGCGAAGGAGACGCCTGCCTTGGCCATATATTTGGCACGACCAAAAGCGCCTGCGATGCCACCGCGAACTTTCGCATTTTCGATGCCGACCGATGCCAACCTCAAATCTTCCATTGCCCTGCGGAAACGGGGGTCATCGGTATCGAGCTCTACCGGGAAGACCTGCTTGCTGATTTCAGTGCAGATCGAGAAAACCTGATACCCATATTCAGCCGGGTGAACGCCCAGGGCTTTATGGAACACTGGGCGATTATGATCGCGCACATACATCGTTGCATAGACCGACAGGAGGAAAAAGCGGATCCACAACTTGTTCGCGCCTTGCAACAATTTGGGGTCGGCGCGCATCAAAAGAGCGAAGGCTTCGCCATGGCGGAACTCGTCATTGCACCATTCTTCGAACCAGTCGAAGATGGGATGGAATTTATTTTGCGGATTCCGCGCCAGATGGCGGAAGATCGTTATGTAACGGGCATAGCCAATTTTCTCCGACAGGTAGACCGCATAGAAAATGAACTTCGGTTTAAAGAAGGTATATTTTTTTGTCTTGGTCAGGAAACTGAGGTCAATGCCGATGCCGGAACCTTTGAGCGTTTCGTTGATGAACCCTGCATGGCGGCTTTCGTCACGGGCGAGCAGCCGGAAAAGGCGCTTCATGTCAGGGTTCTTGGTCCGCTTGGCGATTTCCGCGTACAGGATGCAGCCTGAAAATTCAGAAGTCAGCGAGCTTGCCAGAAAATCAATAAACTCCGCCTGTAGCTCAGGCTCTAAACCCTCAATCACACCGTCGAAGGCATCAGTCTTCTTGAAGTGCCTCTTATTCGGATCGCCCTCCATCTCCTCCATCAGACCTTCCCACTCGCTACGAACAAGTGACACGTCGAGACTGTCCATCGCATCGAAATCGGTTGTGTAGAAACGAGGGGTCAAGACCGTGTCCTGCCGTGCGATCGCCATCGTATCATGCGCGCTGGCCAGTGGCGGGGCGATTTTGGTATGGGCGTTCATTATAGCCTCCCGGGCGTAAAACTGACTTCGTACAACTCAGTAATTTCAAAGTTGCTGGCAAATTTCGTCCATGCGCGGCGGAAGGCGCCAGCACGTTGCACCGTTGCGTTGCGATGGAACACAACACTCTCACCGAACGCGACCATGATGGGATCGCCATGCACCCGAACACGGTCGCCGGGATGGATTTGGATATCACCGTCAAGCTCGACATGCGCATGAAAATGCTCGGCACTTTGTTCGACTTCGATCCGGCACGGCGTGTCGAACATTTCAGTGGACAGTAGCCGGGTCATGTAATCGGGTCCTTGAGCATTTCGGCAAAAACCTTGGTATGGTCGGCACCAAATCCATAGATTTCGGCTTCGGTGGCTGTTTGGGGATCGCTCAGCGACAATGCACCATTATCCCACAAAGTCAGTTTGAATGGCGGCTCTGCGCTGATGCCTTCGGCGATACGCCTTTTGGCCATGCGGCGCACTGTCGCACGGAAGAACCCGCCCTGGCCAAAGCCTATAATCTTTACCGTTTCGCCGGTTGCCGCATCGCTGACCACGACCGCACCGTCTTCCCGATCGGCAAAGCGCAATTCGCGCACTTGCGCCGCTTGGACATTACCTGCAGCGCGCGATGCCGTCGGGTCAGCGGTACGAGGGATCAAACCCAGTCTGGTTGCTCCTGTCACTGCCATCGTAAACAGCAGCACCACCGCCACACCGATTAGTGCGCCGCGTGGGACCGTGGGGTCATGATGGACTGCGTGACTCATGCTGGTACTCCAATCAACGGAATATCGCGTGTGCGCTGCTGCTGCGTTTCTATGGGGGCTACTGCCTGCACCTTCTGTGTGGCCTTGAAGAGCATAGCGGCAACATTGCGTGCATCAGGTATCGCGCGAAGCATCGGTTGCGGGCGGACAAAGCGCATCGAACGGGCATGCGGCCACAGCATGATATAGCCCAAGCGCGGCATGCCTTTGAGATCGAGGACAATGTTGCCATGTCCGTTGGCCAGCATCTTCAAATTGGCCGTCTCAATTTCGGAAAGCGGCAAGTTGATGCATTTGTTGAGCGCCACGCCGACCCGCAACACAATGCGCTTGTTGGTCAGCGTATAGACGGTAGTACGGCCGACACCCCAAGCAAATAATGTGAAAAGCGCGACGACGACGGTACCGAGTATCGTCACGGCAATGGCAGTATTGAAATCGCTCCTCGACACGGCCCAGATGACAATCACCGCGAAATAGGCAGCGGCGAGGCGGATGTGGAGTGCGGCCTTTACCAGATGTTTCCAGTCCGGCGCTGATTGCCAGAGGATGTGTTCATCATCTGGCAACGCACCGGGGAGCCCCCGGACCGGTTCGTGATCGTATTCGCTCATATCAGCGGCTCCTGACGCGCGCGATTGGCGTATAGATAGCCGCCGCCAAAATAGGCAACGATCCGCTCTTCTTCGTAGAAGGTGATCTGACCAGCGGTTCCGGGAACAGGTGCTGCTGCAAAGTCCGCAGCATTGATCGCGTCAATTTCGACCTGCCGACTGCGGCCCTTCACTTTGGACATCGCCATGGGTGCAAGTATCTTCTTCGCGCCTGTATCGATTTCAAGATACCGGATTACATGCTCAGCCCGATCGACCCAAAGGTCAGTGACGGTTCCGGCAACGGCTCCATCGGCACCGATTACCGACATGCCACGCGGGTCAGCATCGCGGGCATGCACCGAGATATGTTCGGTGGCCCCAATCGGCAC
>JBGSVG010000165.1:0-2510 GCA_041753095.1 Sphingorhabdus sp.
GAGCATATCATGGCGAAAAAACTCTTCCCCGACGCGGCTTCGGCGCTCGACGGTCTTCTTAAAGATAACATATTAATTGCCAGCGGCGGCTTTGGCCTGTGCGGCTTGCCCGAGCGTTTGCTCGACGCAGTGCGCGACAGCGGCGTGACCGGTCTGACATTTGTGTCGAATAACGCAGGCATCGACAATGAGGGCATCGGCAAGCTTCTCCGCACCAAACAGGTCAAGAAGATGATCTCGTCTTATGTGGGCGAGAATAAGGAGTTCGAGCGGCAATATCTTGCGGGTGAGCTCGAGGTAGAATTCTGCCCGCAAGGCACGCTGGCCGAACGGATGCGCGCTGGTGGGGCAGGGATACCCGGTTTCTACACCAAGACCGGCGTTGGAACGCTGGTGGCCGAAGGTAAAGAAGTGAAGGAATTTGGCGGCGAAGAATATATCCTCGAACGCGGCATCTTTGCCGACCTTTCGATTATTAAGGCATGGAAGGCCGACGAAAGCGGCAACCTTGTTTTCCGCAAAACTGCGCGCAATTTCAACCTGCCCGCAGCAACATGCGGCAAGGTCTGCGTGGTCGAAGTGGAGGAAGTAGTACCGGTTGGTTCGCTCGACCCCGATTGCATCCATTTGCCGGGTGTTTATGTGCAGCGGATGATTATCGGCGCACCCTACGACAAGAAGATCGAATTCCGCACGGTACGTGAACGCGAGGCAGCGTGATGCAGCAATGGGCGATTAGCCTCTGTGCGCTAGCCCTTGCCGGATGCGCAGCGCAGGCCGAGCAAACCGCCGCGCCCGTTCTCGGCAAGGAAGCGTTGGCAACACAAATTGGCGAGAAGCCAACACCTGTGTCTCCGCCAACGGGTCAGCAATGGCTTTACGGTTCAGCCGAGGGCACGATTGCCTCGGCGCAGGTTTACAAGGCAATGACGACCTATGTTGTCAACAGGACAAAGGAACGTCCCAAATACAGCGTCATTGCCGACGACAGCGTCATTGTGATGCACGGTGATAACCCACCATTTTTTCCATGTGATAACAAGCCGCTGGCTGCGGTATTCGATGCCGATGAAACGCTCATCTGGAATGTCGGCGCGATGCGCTACATGGCAGAACAGGGGAAAGATTTTGATCCGGTGACCTGGAATGAATGGGAAAAAACTGGTGCAGGAAAGGCCCTGGCGATGCCGGGCGCTGTTGCGGCGCTCAAAGCCATGCGCGATGCGGGCGTGGCGGTGATAGCAAACACCAACCGGGCCGCTGCTAACGCTAAAGGAACCGAAGATGCACTCCGTGCGGCCGGCCTCGGCGAATTCAAGCATGGCGAGACGCTGTTTCTGATGGGCGATACGCCGGGCGGTTCCAGCAAGGGCGGCAGGCGCGCCATCATCGCATCCAGATTTTGTGTCATTGCGATGGCTGGCGATCAGCTCGGTGATTTTCGGAATCTGTTCAACAACACAAAGCTGAATGTGAAATCGCGCACTGCAAACGCTATGGGCTCGCCTTTCGATAGGCTCTGGGGCAACGGCTGGTTTCTGTTTTCCAACCCCGTTTATGGCCCCTCGATCCGCGGTGGCTACGATGAAATTTTCACTCCTGAGACCAAATGGGAGCCAGCAAAATGACCGGCAAACCCGTTCCTATCGACCTCGTCTCCTACACCGATATGCTCGGTGACAGCCGTGAGTTTCTGCGCGTCTGGGCAAAGGAGGGCGGTCCTGTGACTTGCTTTATCAATCCTGTTCCAGTTGGCGGTGATCCGATGGCATTCGGCATCGCTTTGGTCGACTGCATCCGCCATGGCGCGAAAACATGGGCGCGGGCGACGGGTATTTCCGAAGCCGAAGCACTCGACCGGATTTGGGAAGGCGTCGACGCAGAGCGCGCCAACCCGACCGATATTGCCACCCCTTATCCCAACGAGGATGGACTGATATGACAACGCATGATGGCAACACCAACGGCTGGAGCCGCGACGAGATGGCTGCGCGCGCCGCAAAAGAATTGCGCGATGGATATTATGTGAACCTTGGTATCGGTATCCCGACATTGGTCGCGAACCATGTTCCGGCGGATATGGAAGTGACGCTGCAGTCCGAAAATGGCATGCTGGGGATCGGGCCTTTCCCTTTTGCAGGCGAGGAAGATGCGGACCTTATCAATGCGGGTAAGCAGACGATTAGCGAGCTGCCGCAAACCGCTTATTTCGATAGCGCGGCGTCGTTCGCGATGATCCGTGGCGGGCATATCGACCTGACCGTGCTTGGCGCAATGGAAGTCGCTGAAAATGGCGATATCGCCAACTGGATGATACCCGGCAAGATGATTAAAGGCATGGGCGGCGCGATGGATTTGGTCGCGGGGGTGAAGAAAATCATTGTCGTGATGGAGCACACTGCCAAAGATGGGAGCCCGAAGTTCATTCCGGCCTGTACGCTGCCGCTGACAGGCAGGAACGTGGTCGACATGATTATCACTGACCTTGCGGTGTTCCAGCGTACCGACCA
>JBGSVG010000166.1:0-4318 GCA_041753095.1 Sphingorhabdus sp.
TTTCAATCCGCTGCTCTACCCCTGAGCTACTCGGGCTACACGGCAAAACCGCGTGGGAGCGCAGCCTATAGAGAGGCTATGCGCCCCTTGGCAAGCGCAAAATCAGTCGCGTTCGCCGTCGTCGAAACTATCCGCATAATCTGCGGGTGGACCCGGCACGCGATAGCCTTCATCCAGCCATTTCAGCAGGTCACGGTCCTTGCAACCCTGGCTGCAAAACGGCGCAAAAGCCTGTTGCTTGGGCTTTTTGCATAAGGGGCATTGATTACGCTTGGTTGACATGGACATGCCCATAACCGGCCATTGCCGCATCGGCAACAATCACCAGAGGTGCACCTGTCATCCGTTCGCACATTTGGCGCTGCTGTCGCCATTGAGGCGTCGATAGCAATATCGCCACCGGCGGCGGCGCGCTTATCGTGCGGGCACCAAAGCCTTTTGACCCGCAGGCCTCGTGCAGCAGCCATAAAGCCTGCGTCTCATCCGACAGCGAAGCAATCCGCGTGCCAAACAAGTGGTCCAACACTGACGGACGCGGACGCGCGCGAACCACCTGCATCATGCCAAAGCCGTTGACCGCTGTATTTTCAAACGGCCTCGGATCATCGGCACTCGCATCGCGAAATGCGTCGGCAATTTTTTGCCTGTCCTGTTTCGATTCCACCGCGATGAAATCAATCATCACCATCGCTCCCACCTGATACAGCCGGAGCAATCGCGCTACTTCCCGCGCGGCGGCGATGTTGAGCTCCATCGGATTGCCGGTCCCATCGATATCGAAGACCAGCCCCGCTTTGGTCCGCTGAAAACTGATTACTGCATCACCAGCTTGCGATGATCCCGCCAGCGCAGGTTCAAACGCATCCGAAATGTCGGCATTGCGCTGAACATTCGCACCCGCAGCGTTTAACCTTTCCTTCCAAAGCGATTCAGCTGTTGGCACAAAGGATGGCAATTCTTCTATCAGTTGGGCTTCGGCCAGCTTGATAAGCCCCGGCTCGGCAATTGCTTCCCGCGTGACCTGATAGATGGCCTTGCTGCCTTCAGTCAGTCCAGTGCCACGACGAACGAGCATCTGCCGTCCGTCTTCCGCCGTCAGATATGCGCCTGCCTTGGTTTTGCTATCAACACGGGCGCTGCCAATTTCGCCGACGACAAAATGTCGGTCGCGCTGGATATGAATTTCTAAAATGTGTCCGTCTCTAACCAGAGCCGCGCGGCGCTCACCGGGGGCATCGTCAAGCCACAGCTCAGCCAATATGATAGCCCGATGCGCGAAGCAGAAGGCGGGTTTCATATAATGGCAGACCGATGACGCCCGAATGGCTGCCTGCCATCCAGTCGATCAAGGACTCCGCCCTGCCCTGAATCGCGTATCCGCCCGCTTTGCCCAATCCTTCGCCTCTGTCGATATAACTTTGGATTTCGTCGTCGCCGAGCCGCTTGAACCGGACGATGCTGTCGCTCATCCGGCTGCGCAATCGTCCGTCGGCATCAATGACCGCAACCGCGCTCAACACATGGTGGCGGCGTCCGCTCAGCAGCTCCAGGAAACCGCGTTGCATGTCTGCGTCGGCAGCCTGTTGCAAAATCCGGCGACCAACGGCCACGGTCGTATCTCCGGCAACGACAATCTCGCCCTCGCCGCGTGCAACCGCCCGCGCCTTCTCTTCGGCCATCCTCAGTGCGTATACGCGGGGCACCTCGCCTTTGCGTGGGCTCTCGTCGATATCTGGCGAGGCGACATGATCCGGCACCACGCCTATACGCGCGAGCAAATCCCGCCTGCGCGGACTTGACGATGCCAAAATGAGTTTGGGGTTCAGACCCAAGGTCTGCCGCCTTTATTTGAAGCGGTAAGTGATCCGGCCTTTGGTCAGATCATAAGGAGTGAGTTCGCACAAAACCTCGTCACCCACCAGAACGCGGATTCGGTTTTTGCGCATTTTGCCAGCGGTATGGCCCAATACCTCATGGCCATTTTCCAGCTCGACACGGAACATCGCGTTCGGCAGCAATTCGCGCACCGTACCGCGCATTTCCAGAAGTTCTTCTTTTGCCATTCGGCCCCTTAAATCGTCAAATTTCCAATGTTGCAGCGCCCTTAAACGGTATGAAGCAAAAAGGGAAGAGCTACCGCGTAATCGCGCTATTGCGACAAAAAGCGACAAAGTTCAGCTTCCGTCCATCTGCCAAATGGCTATTACCGCGACCAACGACAACATAAACCAGAAGCGTGTTCTCCCCCCATGCGTAAATTCAATTTGCTCACATCCATATTATTGGCGTCCACTGCACTGCCCGCTTGGGCTCAGGATACGGATTCCGGAATCCCGGTAACGGCTGATGAAGACGAACCGCTTGCAACCGACATAGTCGTGGTTGCCGAACGGATCAGAGGCGCCGTCGACACCGATGTGCCGCCTGTCGAGCAGCTCGAAGAGGCCGATATTGCCGCCTTGGGTGCATCATCGGTCACTGACCTGCTTGCCGCGGTTGCGCCGCAGGCCGGTTCGGGTCGTGGACGCGGCGGTGGTCAGCCGGTGGTTTTGCTGAACGGACAGCGAGTGTCGGGCTTTCGCGAATTGCGCGATTTACCGCCCGAGGCCATTCGTCAGGTGCAGATTTTCCCGGAAGAACTCGCACTCAAATACGGATTTCGGCCCGACCAACGGGTAATCAACTTCATCCTCAAAGAAAATTTCGCCTCGTTCGTGACCGAATTGGAGCGTCAACAGCCGCAAGATGGCGGTTTTTCCAGCAATGAGGTCGAGGCGACGCTGACCTACATCGGGTCAAGCAGCAGGCTCAATCTCGATGTCGAATATGAACGCGCCTCGTCGCTCACCGAGAACGAGCGGGACATTATTACGTCAAGTGGTTCGGTTCAGGCGCTTGGCGGTAACATCACGGGACTTGGTCTCAATGGCGAGATTTCGCCAGCCTTGAGCGCATTGGCAGGCCAGACTGTCACCGAGGCGGGCGTCCCGGCTTCTGCAAACCCAACGCTGGCGCAATTCGCCGCGAATGCCGGTGTTTTGAACAGCGGCGACGTTGGTCAGTATCGCACGTTGTTGCCAGAAACCGAACGGTTCGAAGTGAACGGTACCTGGAGCAAATCGCTTGGCCCGCAAACCAATTTCTCGGTCAATGCAAACTATGCGTTGAACGGCAGTTCGTCATTGCTTGGCCTGCCGGGCGCAAGCTTTGTCCTGCCGGGCAGCAGTCCTTTTTCTCCCTTTGGTACCGACGTCGTCGTAAATCGTTATTTCGACACGCCGCGGGCGCTCGAGCGCGAAAGCGAGACGCACACTTTTCAGACCGGTAGCACGCTCAATCATCTACTGGGTGGTTGGCGCTGGACGGTAACGGCCGATTATGCGCATGTCGACAATGAGACAACGACAACGCGAAATGTGGACTTCGCGCCAATTAGAGCGGCTGTTCTGGCAGGTGTCGCGAACCCGTTCGCTTCAGACTTTGGTAACGCTCTGGTTTTTCAGGCACCTGATTTTGCCAAAAATGTATCACAAACAATGGAAATCAAGAGCACGCTCAACGGGTCGCCATTGAGCGTGCCTGCGGGCGAATTGCAGATGACATTTTCATCCAGCTTCCGTCGCATTCTTTTTGACACTGAAACTTTTCGCGCAGGTGCAACAACTCAGGCTTCGCTTCGTCGCGACCGCGTTGCCCATTCACTCAATGCAGAATTGCCGTTGACGGGCCGTGATTTTGGTGTCGGTAAAGCCATCGGCGAATTGGCAATCAACGGCAATATCGGATTTAACGATTTATCAGACTTTGGACGGCTGATGGAATATGGCGCAGGCCTGCGCTGGTCGCCATTTGAAGACTTTACAGTTCAGGCATCGGTTATTGGCGACGAGAATGCTCCCGCTATCGCCCAATTGGGTAACCCTGTGCTGGTCACGCCAAATGTCAGTTTCTATGATTTCACGCGCGGTGAAAGCAGTTTCATCAACGTCATCACCGGCGGTAACCCGGCACTGATTGGCGAAAAGCGTCGTGATTTCAAACTTGGACTGACATGGACCCCAGAATTCATCAAAGGTCTTGGTGTTCAGTTCGAATATTTCAAAAACGACAGCCGAAATACAACTGCATCGTTCCCGTTGCTCACGCCTGAGATCGAAGCCGCCTTTGCCGACCGCGTCGTGCGTGACGTCGATGGCCGTATCGTCAGCGTCGACCAACGTGCGGTAAACTTTGCCCGCGAACAATCACAACGGATCCGCTGGGGCTTCAACATGTCAGGCAATATCGGACCTGAACAGCCGGGTCGCGGCCCTGGCGC
>JBGSVG010000167.1:0-3286 GCA_041753095.1 Sphingorhabdus sp.
ACCATTTTACGTGAAATAGCATTCTTCACTCAGGGGACCTTTCAGGGGACAGTTCGTCATGGATAGGAAAAAAGTCATATTGCTGGTGGCCGCGCTTTTCATAGCAGCCATTACCGCCTTCATGGCGCGCAGCATGTTTAACGGGGCGGCCGCGCCGCAAGCTGCTGCAGCTCCGGTGGTGCCGACAGGGCCAAAGGTGCTCGTCGCGACCAGGGCTTTGCCCGTCGGGACGATCATCACGCCTGAAAGCTTCCGCTATCAGCCATGGCCGAAAGAACTTGTCGACGAAAACGCATATTTTCTCGAAGGAAAAGAAGGCAACTCGTCCGAAAACCTGGTCGGTACTGTGGTTCGCTCGGCCGTGACTGCAGGGCAGCCGATTACCCAAGGTTCACTTGTTAAGCCGGGCGACCGAGGCTTTCTTGCGGCGGCACTTGGCCCGGGGATGCGGGCCATTACCGTTCCCGTATCGTCGCTGACTGGGGTTGCTGGGTTTGTGTTTCCAGGTGACCGTGTCGATTTGGTACTAACGCAAAATGTTGCTGCGACCGCCGGAGGACCGCCACTTAAGGTTTCCGAAACGATTATCCGCAATCTGCGCGTCCTTGCGACCGATCAGCGTTCGCAACCTTCCGTTGATGAAAACGGCAACACGGTTGTCGCAGAGTATAAGCTGGTGACGCTTGAGGCTACACCTAGGATCGCGGAAAAAATTACTGTTGCGCAGTCTATTGGTACGATCAGCTTGGCGCTTCGTGCCTTGGCTGACAACGCCGCTGAGCTGGAACAGGCCCTCGCTTCGGGCGACGTCAGCATTCCCGAGGGCGCAACTGCCGAAGAGGAACAGGCAATTGTCCGGTCGGTCGCCCAACGTCCCACAGCTGGAAAAAGCACCTATGCGACGGGTGGCGACGTGTCGAGGTTCCAGCGCAGCACAATTCCGGCGCAAACGCCTATCGCGGTTGCTTCAGAAACAGCACGTACACAAAAGCAAGTCGAGAAAATCATGAAGGGTCCTGTGGTCCGCGTTTCGCGCGGTGGCAATGTGACCGAAGTCGACATTAGCCGGAGATAAGAACATGGCACAATTCACCAAAATAAAATCAGGCTTTGCCGCCGCAGCGCTTGCTGCTGCGATGGGAACCTCAGCACTGGTGGCTGTATCAACCCCGGCATTCGCTCAGTCCGCCAAGGATGGGAAAGTGGTTGTCCTGTCGATTGGACGCGGTCAGCAAATCAACCTTGGTGCTAACATCACAGACGTTGTGGTTTCAGACCCGGCCATTGCGGATGTAGAGGTAAAGTCCGGTCGTCAAATCTACATATTGGGCAAAGGCCCAGGTGAAACGAACGTTTACGCAACGGATGCGTCAGGACGAACAGTTTACCAAGCGACCATTAGAGTCGGCAATAACCTCGACTCTATCGGCCAGATGTTGGCTTTGGCGATGCCAGAGGCCAACATCGTTACGACAACGATGAACGGTGTTGTATTGCTGACCGGCACGGTGGCCCAGCCTGAAGATGCAGTTGAAGCGGAAAACCTCGTCAAAGCATTTACCGGTGGTGGGACACAGGTTATCAGTCGTCTTAAAAATGCCACGCCATTACAGATCAATCTGCAAGTCCGGGTTGCCGAGGTTAGCCGCTCGCTTTCGAAAGAAATAAGCGGGAATCTGCAGACATTCAAGTCGGGCACCGACAGCTCTGGTGCGCCTTACGCGTTCGGTATCGCACAAGGCCGCGACTTTATCACTGACAGCGGGCAGATTGTCTATCCGCAAGGCACTAACACAATAGCTGGCCTTGGTCGCCTTTTTGGAATTGACATCGGTGCTGCATTCGACATGTCCGAAAAAGCCGGCTTGGTTTCCACGCTTGCCAATCCCAACTTGACCACAGTTTCGGGGGAAACAGCAGAATTTTTAGCTGGCGGAGAGTTCCCCGTATTAACGGCATCAAGCAACGGTACTTCTGTCGAATACAAAAGCTATGGCGTAAATCTTACCTATACACCCGTTGTGCTGGCCGACGGTCGCATATCCCTTCGTGTTCGGTCCGAAGTGTCGGACATATCTTCACAAGGGGCCATTCGGATCAACAACATCGAAGTTCCTGCAACTACAACCCGTATGGCAGAAACAACTGTCGAGCTCGGTTCCGGGCAAAGCATGATGATCGCCGGCCTTTTGAGTAATCAAATGGGTAGTTCGGTATCGAAATTACCAGGCGCGGGCGACATCCCTGTTCTTGGCGCTTTGTTCAAGTCTAACGGTTGGCGGCGCAATGAAACCGAACTGATGATCGTCATCACTCCATATCTGGTAAAACCGGTTTCCGAAAGCCAGCTTGTTTTGCCGACGGACGGTCTTCACTCCACACATGACCTCGAGCGCGTTATCATGGGTAAGGTTACCGAAAACAAAGGCGACAAAAGCCGCCCAATGCCAACGGTAGCACCAGCTGTATCAAACGGCCCAGAAATGGATTCCGTCAGCGATGCCGCTCCGATAATTTCAAAAAAGTCGCAAGCGCAAGCATCGGTCGCACGGGCCAGCGGCCCAGGCTTCAGTTTCGATAATTGATATCCCGTTTCAGGAGACAAGACATGCCTAACGTAAAATTCCTGATCGCAGCAAGCCTTGGCCTCAGCCTGGCGGCGTGCGGCACTCTGCCCACGAACACGTCAATGTATTCGGTTCATCAGCCGATTGTTGAACGCACAAATTATGCGCTTGATCTGGCATCCGATGGCAACGGCATTGCACAAGCCGACGAACGGCGAATGAATGAATGGTTCGATGCATTGAAAATCGGATACGGTGACCGCATCGCAATCGATACAGGCACTGATTATCCAAATAATGCTGTCTCGAAAGCAGTCGCCAAGGCGGCCGCGGAACGGGGCGTCATGATTGCTGACGTGGCGCCTGCAACGCCCGGCGTTTTGGCTCCGGGATCGGTAAGGGTAATAGTTACCCGTTCCAGCGCTTCTGTGCCGAGCTGCCCCGATTGGAGCACCACGCACGAGAATAACTATAATGCTGGCAACCACAGCAACCACGGCTGTGCCAGCAACAGCAATCTTGCAGCGATGGTCGCCGATCCTGAAGATCTGGTCCGCGGCCGAGAAAGCAAGAAACTTGACGGCAATAGCGGTAAGAATGCGGTCAATACCTACAAAACAAAGACCGGAGGCAACTGATGAACGCTCCTTGGAAATCTGGCGTGGCGGGTACACGCGACCCAATTAACGCATATCTTTGCGACGACCTGACGCTCGATG
>JBGSVG010000168.1:0-7057 GCA_041753095.1 Sphingorhabdus sp.
CCCGATGACAACTCGACTTCGATCAGCCGCAGCAGGTTCAATATGTCCTCGTCCGAAAACCGTTTCCTCGCCATCCCAGTTCCCCAACCGCTTCGTAGAAAAATCCCAGATAAGCGGCCCAGTTATACGGGGGCAAGACAGCATCTCACTTAATGGGCTGTCGAAGAACAGCCGAAGGTATTCGGTCTCGAAGCGCCGATGATTGCGCACGATGACGAGCGAGGAAGCAATAGCCCCTTCTTCAATTCCCCTAACGATTGCCGATTTTCCGAGCGAACCACGCAAACAAAAGAGTATGTCACCCTCGCGAAATTTTCCGCCTGATAGGCGTTCAAAGTGCGAACGAGTGATGAACGTCATCTGGTTCTCGTCGATCAACCCATTAAGAAGATGCCCCGCATTAACAAACGGAACTCCCTCGTCTACGAGCGTGGATTTATTCGGATAGTTTTTCCCCCTGTCACCGTTTTCTAGATCGACCAGTTCGGAAAGGTGACACCATAACCAACCAGCAGGCAGCTTGTATGGGCCTTCAATCGCCTTGCTTGACAGTTTCGGACTGCGCTTCGATGTTTCAGTGCGTGCAGCACGAATAGAAGCCAACAACTCCACTGCATCCCCATCCGCCGGGTCCTGCGTCACGAGCTTCCCTCTAACCGCCAGTTCCAGCACCGTCTGCTTGAGGGCGTCGATGCTGTCTTCGGTGGTAAAGAGGGTGTCGAAGTGGGCCTCAATGCGGGACCAGTTTTTGGCAAGGTCGTCTGCGTCCTGACTGTTGACTAGGGTGGCGAGGAGTTCGCGGACGAGGGTTTCATGGGCCTCCATCCCGACGCGTGTGCCCGCTTCCAGCGCGTCCACCAGCGCCAGCAGCTCGTCTACCTTCGCCACAATCCGCGTCTGTTCTGCAAGGGGCGGAAGAGGGAATGGTGCGCTAAAGAACTGCTTGTCGTTGACTGCGGGATAGGCAATGCCGGTCTGGCATCCTTCGACATATTTCACAAAGAATGACGAACGAAGCACGCGATAAAGGTACTGCGCATTGACGCCAGCGAATGGGTGAATGACAGCGAACGCCGTGCTTGCGATGGGCGAAGGGTCAAATTCGGTATCGACTACTGCGATGTTGAGCAGGTATGGACGCACCGTCGAATAAATAACGGTTCCACGCCTGACGATTTTGCGGGCTCGCGATGGCGCATCCTTAGCTTCGACGATATTCGGCTCAATGACTATCCCAGCCCGTTGATCAATCGAACCGACATCAATGTAGGTAAACTCGGTTTCTGGCTCCGACTGCCCCCAGTTGTGACCTAGTTTTGCGACGTTCACCCAAGCCCAGTTTGATGGAACCTCGAAGGGATCAGGATTGCCCGCCAACGGTCCCTTCTGGAAATACTTCGACACGAATTTCCGCATGGACGATTTTAGGGCCTGCTGATCGAGCGCCTTAATCAACTCCCCCGCATCCCCGTCCGCCGGGTCCTGCGGGACGAGCTTGCCTCGCACGGCGAGGTCAAGGATCAGGCTGCGGAGCTTATCGATCCCGTACAGGCTAATCTTGCCCCCATTACCCCGGCCCGCGCCGTTCTTGCGTTCGATTGCGCCAGACCAAATATCGAGATGATCGACAAGTAGCTTTGCCGGGTCGCTCATGCCTTGCGCCCCAATGCGTCGGACAGGATCCCCTTCAGCTGATCGCGCAGGGCCTGAACTTCGCGCTGGGTTTCAGCATAGGCGGCGAGCAATTCTTCCGGATCGTGATTTTCGGTCTCATCCTTATGCGGGTTTTTCTCATCAAGATTGAAGCCGCGCGCCGCGACATGCTCAGCCGTCACTTTCCAGGCGTGTCTGTTTTCTTTGCGCGTCCGAAACTTCGTGTCCTCGTCGCCCCACCACTCGCGAAGAGCATCGAATTCCTCGAACTGCATTGGGTGGCCCTTGTTGTAGTTCACCACCCCTTCCGGATAAGGCTGTTCCCAGAACCAAATGTCCTTGGTTGCGCGAACATCCTTTGACGCTTTTGGGTCGCCTTCGTCCTTTGGCGACCTGATCTTCGTGAAGAACAGGATGTTGGTCTTGATGCCTGTGTAGGGATTAAATACGCCGCCCGGCAGGCGAACGATCGTGTGCAGATTGCAGTAGTCGAGTAAGTCTTCCTTAATTTTGGACTTCACGCCCTCGCCAAATAGGAAGCCATCCGGCAAGACGACGCCCGCCCGACCGTTAACCCGCAGGAGCTTGATGATTAACGCCATGAACAAATCGGCCGTCTCGCGCGTGCGCAGGCGAGCCGGGAAATTGTTTTCGATCCCGTCCTCCTCCATGCCGCCGAATGGCGGGTTGGTGGCGATGACGTGGACGCGATCTTTGTCGCCATAGTCTTTGTAGGGACGAGCCAATGTGTTGTCATGCATGACGGCTGTCGGCGTATCGATGCCGTGCAGGATCATGTTGGTGATGCACAGATTGAAGGGCAGCGACTTTTTTTCCACGCCCCGAATTGTGCGGGCGAGAGTGTCGCGGTCTTCGCTGGTCCGAATGAATTGCTGCTTGTGGTCAATGGCGCAGGCGAGAAAGCCGCCCGTGCCGCAGGCCGGATCAAAGACGGTTTCGTCAAGCTGAGGGTTCAATCGATCGATGATAAGGCGCGTCACGGCGCGCGGCGTATAGAATTCCCCAGCGTTGCCGGCGCTCTGCAAATCCTTCAGAATTTTCTCGTAGATGTCGCCGAAGGTGTGTCGATCCTCTTTGCTGTTGAAGTCGATCTCATTGATCTTGTTGATCACCTGCCGCATCAAAGTGCCGGATTTCATGAAGTTGATTGCGTCTTCGAAGATGCTCCGGACGACTTGCGCGCGTTTGCCCACTGAATTCCGCGCCTGAAGCTCTTTCAGCTTTGGAAAGAGCTGAAGGTTTACAAAATCCAGAAGCGCATCGCCCGTTAAGCCTTCCTTGTTTGCCGCCCAATTGCGCCAGCGAAGATGCTCCGGAATTGGCGATACGAAGTCGTCTTCGATCAATTCCAACTCGGCTTCGCGGTCATCGAAAATCTTCAGGAAGATCATCCATACAAGCTGACTTATGCGCTGGGCGTCTCCATCAACGCCGACATCCTTGCGCATGATGTCCTGAATGGATTTGATAACACCGGTGATATTCGTCATTCGTTGGCAGCCTGTCCGTAAATTTGGTCTTCAAGGTCGCGAATCGCCTCTTCATAGGCCGCTTTGCCCCCAAAGACAGAATTGATGATTTCGACCGGCGTGCCGATGTCGCTGAAAGGTTTCAGCTTCAGAACCTTAGCCTGCTCGATGCTCGTGACGCCCTCGTCGGCATATTTGTCGAGGAGGGCTTCGAGTACGGCACGCGCCTGCTTGCCATATTTCGCGAAATAGTTCCGCTTTTTGACGTTCTCAGCGCGCTCGCGGCGCGTCAGAGGCGGCTGGTCATAGGCGACATGGCAGAGAAGATCGAAATCGCCGATGCCGCGCCCAACCTCTTCCGAGAGATTGGCGAGCAAGATGCCGCGCTCTTCCAGCTCATCGATGATGGCCTGCTTTCGATCGGCTGAATTCCATTTGCTGAGGAACTCATTAAGGGAACGATATTCGTCTTTGATCTGCTTTCGAGCGAATTCGCGATAGGATTCGGTAATCAGCTGGCCATCAGGGCCGAGGAATTCGATCCGCTCGGCGATGATGCGCGCGTCAACCCCACTTACCCGGATTTTGGTGACACCTGAGGATTCCTCACCGTCATCGTCATCATCGGCCTCGCCATCATCATCAGGATCGGGCGGCACAATCGGATCGTGTGGCTCGGGCTCGTAGATTACAACCGGTTCGCCATCGAATTCAGGATCGCGAAAAAGTTCGGTCGCCTTCTTGAAGTCCATGATCGTGAAGAAGAACTTGTTGTTATCCTCATCAATCCGAGTGCCCCTCCCAATTATCTGTTTGAACATCGTCATTGAATTGATGGTTCTATCAAGGACGATCAGTTTGCACGTCTTGGCGTCAACACCCGTCGATAAAAGTTGTGAGGTCGTTGCGATCACCGGATAAGGCTCTTCCGGGTCAATGAAGCGGTCAAGTTCCGCCTTGCCTTCGGGGTTGTCGCCCGTGATCCGCATGACATATTTCGAGTTGTTCCGCGCAAGATCGCCGGCGGCATTGACGATAGCAACGCGCATGCGTTCGGCATGATCAATGTCCTCGCAGAAAATAATGGTCTTCGACATCGGGTCAGTCGCGCGGAGAAATTTCATCACCCTTTCGGCAACAAGCTTGGTGCGCCGGTTAAGGACCAATATCCGGTCCATGTCCTTTTGATTGTATTCGCGTTGCTCGATCTCGTTGCCAAGGTCATCCGTCATGCCCGGCGGCGGGGTCCAGCCTTCAATATCCCGATCTATATCGATGCGGATCACCTTGTATGGCGCGAGGAAGCCATCTTCGATTCCCTGCTTCAAGCTGTAGGAATAAACCGGCTCGCCAAAATAATTGATGTTCGACGCGTACTTGGTTTCCTTTGGCGTCGCCGTCATGCCGAGTTGGATTGCGCTGGTAAAATACTCCAAGATTTCGCGCCAAGCCGCGTCTTCCGCGGCGCTTCCGCGATGGCATTCGTCAACAATGATTAAATCGAAGAAATCCGGTGAGACGGATTTAAACGCTTTGTCGGACGGGTTCGGGCCGGTAAGCGCTTGGTATAACGCCAAATGGATTTCATAGGCCGGGTCGATGCTGCGATCCCCAACCTTAGTCATGACCGAGCCAAAGGGCTTGAAGTCATTCACTAGGGTTTGATCGACGAGAATGTTGCGATCGGCGAGGAAGAGAATCCGATTGGCAACGCCCGACTTCCAGAGCCGCCAAATGATCTGAAAAGTCGTATAGGTCTTGCCGGTTCCTGTAGCCATCACCAGAAGCAAGCGACGCTGGCCTTTGGCAACCGCTTCGATCACGCGGTTGATGGCCTCGACTTGATAGTAGCGCGGCTCTTTGTCTCCCGCATCGGCATGATAGGGCTGAGCAACCAAAGCAACTTCAGGATCAGAAATATTCCGGTGTCGTTTGTATCGATCCCAAAGTTCGTCAGGCTCCGGAAAGGAGGTCAAGTCAAATTCATGCTCAATTGGGTGACCGGTCGGCGCAGCCTTGTTGTGTGATGCGAACGCGTCGCCGTTCGAACTAAAGGCGCTCGGGACATCAAGAATGTCCGCATATCCGAGGGCTTGCTGCATGCCATCGGAGACGCCGAATTTATTGTCCTTGGCCTCAACTACTGCGATCGGGATGGATGGCTTCCAATAGAGGACGTAATCGGCGAACTTCCGCAGCTTCTTGTTCCGCGAGGATAGATTGCCGCGAACGACGACCGGCCCCGGCGTTAGCGTCACCTCTCGGCGGATTTGGACCAAAGGGTCCCATTTCGCGGCCTTAATGGCGGGCGTTATGAAGAGGTCGCAAATGTCAGTTTCGCTGAGCTGCCGCTTTTCTTTTTTATCCATGGCGGCCCCCGCGCCTACTTCTTTAGTTGCGTCTCTATAATTTCAATTCAGGAACAGAATAATCGAATTCGAGTCAGCGAGAACCCGCTACCGGGAAATTCGATGCTAAGGAAAGCAAATTGCCCCTTGCGTCGCGATTCGTATTGGCAAGCCGATAGGCGAATTCCGCGCATTCCGCCTCTGGCAATCAGCAAATTGTCTTAGCCAGATTCCGGACGTGAAAATGTCCGTCCAACTGCTTCCAATATGCTTCCAAATCGCGCGTGCGACTCGAAGCCGAGCAGCTAAGTCATTGAAAAGTTGGGTGCGGGGGCTGGATTTGAACCAACGACCTTCAGGTTATGAGAACTTGGTTCGATTCCATGGTGTCGAGCGAGACCAGAAACTCCATTTTTTGCAAGAATCCCGGTCCCGATAAGGAACCGGCGATTTCTTGCCAGTTGGTACCCTCTTGGTACCCGGTGCAGCAGAAAACAACTGGCGAATCATAAAAATGTGAATAGGCAATTGTTTTTGCTAGTTTTTATGGCGCACCGTAAGCAGTAGAACTGCGAACTGGCGGATGGCGCTAAGTTATTGAATTGTAGAGAAAAGTGAATACTTGTCTCTTAGAGCCTGCTCCAAAAAGGAGTGAGTGATTTCAGCGACTTATGATTCTCTGTGGTTTGTGAGGACTACGGAGGATCAGATGCCTTGGACTGAAACCACTCGCCGCGAGTATGAGCGGCGCTCGGCGCGTTACGCAAGCGATATGACGGATAGAGAATGGACTTTGATTGCAGGCTTCTTGCCGACGGCCAAGCGTCTTGGTCGCCCGCGCAAGACGAACTTGCGGGAGGTGGTGAACGCGCTCCTTTACATCGCCTCGTCTGGCTGCGCCTGGCGCCTTCTTCCGAAAGAGTTTCCGCCGTTCTCGACGGTGCAGAAATACTTCTACTGGTGGCGCGACGATGGGTTGCTCGAACGGATCAGCCACGGCCTTGTTGCGCTCGCGCGCGAAGCCTCGGGCCGGGACGCGCAGCCGACAGCGGGCGTCATCGACAGCCAGAGCGTCAAAACCACGGAAAGCGGCGGCGTTTCTGGCTATGACGGGGGCAAGAAGATCAAGGGAAGGAAGCGTCACATTCTGACCGACACCAACGGCTTTCTCCTCGCCGCGCTAGTGCACGCCGCCGACATTCAGGATCGCGACGGCGCGCCTGCGGTTCTCGACCATATCCGCTTTCGCTTTCCATGGATGCGCCATGTCTTCGCCGACGGCGGTTATGCGGGACAACAATTGCGCAATAAGCTGACCAAAATCGGCGATTGGAAACTCGACATAATCAAGTGCTCCGATCACGCCAAGGGCTTTCACGTTTTGCCACGCCGCTGGGTCGTTGAGCGCACCTTCGCATGGCTCGGAAGATCGCGCCGCCTCGCCAAAGATTGGGAGCGCACCATCGAAAGCGCAACTGCCTGGCTCTTCATCGCCCACATCAGAACCTTGACGCGAAGGCTCGCAAGGCCATGATCGGAAAACGATCTTTATGATTCAGGCTCTTA
>JBGSVG010000169.1:0-3797 GCA_041753095.1 Sphingorhabdus sp.
ATGGCCTGCCTCGACATATTGACGAGGCGTGCGCGCCGCGTGGAGGGCTGGGCATGACCGGTATTAGTATCGTTGGCGGCCACGCCATAGTGCCGGGCAATGACAAAGCCGAGGCGCTGCATCTGCATGTCGAAGAGGGCACAATCGCCTCGGTCGGCAAGGCCGCGCCGCTTGCCGAACAACTCGATGCAAGCGGTCTTATTGTTGCTCCCGGAATCATCGATCTCGGCGTATTCAAAACCGACAAACCTGCCTTCCGATTCGGCGGTATCACTCGAGCCGCATTGATGCCCGACCAGTCACCGGTGCACGATGACCCCGCTACCGTCCGCTATGCCGCCCTAAAGGGCAAGCCAGACCTTTGGGTGCATCCACTGGCGGCGGCGACTCAAGGGCTGGGCGGCCTCCAAATGGCGGAAATTGCACTGATGAAAGAGGCTGGTGCCGTTGGCGTTGCAACCGGACGCAAATGGATAGCCGACAGCGGCATCATGCTTCGGATCATGCGCTATTGCGCAGCGCTTGACCTGCCTGTGTTTGTGCACAGCGAAGATGCAGGGCTCGCTGGAAACGCAGTCGCAACCGAAGGCGAGACGGCAACATTGCTTGGCCTTTCAAGCGCGTCACCAATGACCGAGTTGCTGGCCATCGCCCGCGACCTGATGCTGGCCGAAGAAAGCGGCGCGCATGTTCATTTCCGGCAGGTCACAACCGCGCGCAGCCTCGACCTAATTCGCGCAGGCAAAGCCAAAGGCCTGCGTATCAGCTGCGGGATTACGCCGGGACATCTTTTCCTGTCGGATAACGCGATGTCCGATTTCCGCACCTTTGCGAGACTTTCGCCGCCGCTCCGCAGCGAAGCGGACCGTTTAGCGTGTATCGCCGCGATTGCAGACGGGACCATTGACGTTATCGCATCGGGCCACGACCCCCGCGGACCAGAGGACAAACGCCTGCCCTTTTCAGAGGCAGCGCCGGGCATGGCTGGCGCCGAAACCTTGCTCGCACTCTCGCTGAACCTTGTCCGAGATGGCACGATTTCGACCGGACGGCTTTTTGAATTACTTTCGACCAATCCTGCAAAAATATTGGGTCTTAATGCCGGACGTATTGCCGAAGGCTGCGAGGCCGACCTTATACTGATCGACCCAGATGCACCCTGGCAAGTGGACGGTAGCCGCATGGCCGCGCTTGCCGGCAATACGCCGTTTGACAAGCTACCCGTTCAAGGCCGCGTCCGTCATATGTTAAAGGGCGGCAAAGTCATTTAGACCGCCGCCCCTTAGCAACTTTTTTAGCCTGATTAGCGAGCAGCGATACGACGGCCTTGATTGCTGGCCATGCGTACTGGCCGTTCGCCGCTGATATTGCGTACAAGACAAACGCCACCGCTGGCCTTGATCTGCCTGCATGCCGAATTGGCTGAAGATGCGTTCCCAAAGCCCATCGCGGCCAGACGGATCAGGGTCTTACCATTGACGGTCACCGTCGAGCTTGCCGAATTGTAACCGTTAAGCACGCCATAACGCTTGCTATATTTGCTCCATGCAGCCTGCGCGTTCGCGGTATTCGAGAAGGCGCCCAACTGCACGATATGCGTTCCGGACACCGCACTGACATTGGATGCAGGAACATCAGCCAACGCAAGCTTCACTGGTGCAATTAAGGTTGCGGATTTTGCTGGGCCTTCGGGCGCCTTGATTAATGGCGCTTCGGCTGCGACGGCAATTGCAACTGGCGCTGCAACCTGAACATCGGTTTCAACGGCTGCAAATCCCGCACTGTCTGTAACCGGTGCGGGCCCAACGGCTGCAAGTTCGACCGCTGGCTCCTGTGCAGAAAACTCTAAAGGAGCAGCTGGCACTTCAGCTTGTGCCAAACCAGCGGGCGTGACCGAATTCAGTGCAAGACGGACTGGCTGACCCGTGTCCGACATATTCGGAACAATCTTAAGCAGACCGGCAACGCGCAACGTATATGCTTGCGGACGAGCGAACTGCGCCCATTCTGCAATGCGTTCGTTGACGCTGTCCTGGGCCATGTCTTGCGATGCCATGATGCGTGCGTCGCGCCAGCGGCCATCGAGCGCATAAGCCAACGCCAAATTCTGCCGGGTACGTGCGGAAGCGTTGTCGGTCCGGATTGCATCGGTCAGAATGCTAATTGCATCACCTGAGCGCCCAGCCAGCGCCAGTGTCAGGCCATAGTCGCTGACGGGAACGATTGCACGGTTGGCTTCGACCAGCGATACGGCTGAATCAACATTGCCTTGGGCAATCCGGCTGAGTGCAAGGCTGATTACGGTCCGCGGGTCGACCTGCCCCAGGTCCATCACGTCCATCAAGGTGCGCTCCGCAGATACGAAACGGCCCTGCGACATGTAGATACGTGCCAGCAGCCCGCGATAATCGCGATTCTGCATATCGGCTTCGACGGCCAACTCTGCAAAGGTCAGTGCACGGTCGGTTTTGCCCTTGCCCAAAGCCTGCTCGGCCTTTTTCGCCCAAGCATATGCCTTTTCCGGTCCTGCTTTTTTGGCGGATACCTTGTCTGTGCTGCCAAATCCGGCAGTCGACGCGGTCATTGCCGGGACCGCGACAAAAGCGGTCGACAATGCGAGCTTTACAACAAATTTGCTATTCATGGCATCACCTCAAAAAAAGCTCAAACTTAGGCTTCAATGTTTCTGCGTCGGAATATTCGCAGCGAGATGCGCGATTTCCGGCATGGATTCTAGAAATGCGTCGAGTGCATCGGTCACAAGGGCTTGCGCGGACTGATGACGGACAGCGCACGCGAGTCTAAGCTTCAGATGGCGTTCGCCATCCAGCCGCAATGTGAAGGCTGCTTTTTCCTTTAGGCCAGGCTTTGAACGAGCCCGCGACCGCGGCGCGTCTGTGTTGCCGCGACGAGAAATCGGCTTGACCGGCGGTTCGGGCGTCACAGTAACAACGGTCATTGCAGGTTCGACCTCTGGATCGGCACCGGTCAGGCTTTCAAAGCCAACTTCGGTTGCCGATTCAAACTGCTGCGCGATCCGGTCTTGCTGATGCTTTACCTCGGGTACAGCGCCAGCGAGCGGGTTCTGACCATGAAAGCCATGTTCATAATCCATTGGCGTATTGGGATCGGGATCTACGTCGTAGCCCATATCATTCCAGCCCAGATCATCCTGTGCCAAGGCTGCCGCATTGCCGTTGCTGCCGAGCATCGACGGACGTCGCATGGCCGGACGGGCCAAGCCTTTGCGGGCTAGCAATATGCCGGAAAGCGATGCGATTGGTTTAGGTTCACCCATTTTCTTGCCCCCTTCCAGCGCTCAACCTACGACCCGGCGACCGAAGCCACCCATTGGTCGTGCAGCGGCAACCTGAGGGTTGGCCGCTGCAGGGGCACTGAAAACAGTGCGGCGGAAATTCTTTTCAAGCCGGTCCGAAATATAAGCCCAAAGCTGGATGACTTCCTGGCTTGAACGGCCATTGGGGTCGATTTCCATCACGGTGCGGCCGTCGATCATCGATGCAGCAAAATCGGTGCGATGATGCAGCGTAATCGGTGCAACGGTGCCATGCTGCGAAAGGGCGACAGCGGCTTCGGAGGTAATTTTTGCTTTCGGGGTTGCCGCGTTGACCACGAAGATCAGCGGTTTTCCAGCACGTTCGCAAAGGTCGACAGTTGCGCCTACGGCACGCAAATCGTGCGGACTTGGGCGGGTCGGCACAACGATAAGTTCGGATACCGAAATCACGCTCTGGATTGCCATGGTAATGGCAGGCGGGGTGTCGATAACGGCCAGT
>JBGSVG010000170.1:0-2594 GCA_041753095.1 Sphingorhabdus sp.
CGGTCTTACGGACAAGCTTTGCACGCTTTTTCGATGTGGTCGCGGTGATCCCGGCCTTGAGCTGCTCACGTCGCTCGCTCAGTGCCTTTACGCGTTTGGCCATGGGGTCGCGGACGGTAATCGCCGTGTAAATGGCAAATAGCACTGCGGCGGTTGCGACCGCTGCCAGCATTGTTGCCACCCACAGTACATCAATGCCGAGAAGTTGGGGTCCGCCTGGATTTGTCATGTGCCTTGTTCCACCCCTGCCTTAAATCTCGAAATTGACCATTTTGGCCATGATGAATGCACCAATGCTCATCCAGACGATGCCAATCAGCCCTGCGATGATCAGTCTTGGCTCATAGAAAAAGCCCGCCAGATATTTTTGGTTGACCATCCACACCATGCCGAAGACGAAGAATGGAAGAGAACCCACAATATAAGCGGAAGCCTTTGATTCCGATGACATAGCCTTGATCTTCAGCTTCATCTGTGATCGCTTGCGTAACACGTCAGCAAGATTGGCAAGCGTTTCCGCCAGGTTACCACCTGTTTCACGCTGAATGGCCAAAGTGATTACGAAAAACTGGAACTCGGCTGTAGCCAAGCGGTCAGCGGTGTCCTGTAAAGCATCCTCCATCGATTTACCGATTTTGATTTTCTCGGTAACCATTTTGAATTCTTCGCCGACCGGTCCAGGAATTTCCTTTGCAACCAC
The DNA here is from genome assembly GCA_041753095.1 of Sphingorhabdus sp. Taxonomy (GTDB): domain Bacteria; phylum Pseudomonadota; class Alphaproteobacteria; order Sphingomonadales; family Sphingomonadaceae; genus Sphingorhabdus_B. The sequence goes on from JBGSVG010000170.1 coordinate 701, forward strand.
GCTGAGCGTTTCGCTTACTGGGAGTCCGGATTTTAGGCCACGGACAAGCAGTTCGATTGCGTCGGGAAAATGAGCGGTGAAGTTTTTCAGCCGTTTGCTGATCAGGAAACTTAGGACCATGTGTGGTAAACCCGCACCGAGCAACAGGCCCCCGAACAATGCTAGAAACAGCGGGGCGCCCTTCAACCACAACAACGCCATTACGACAAAGGCAGTTCCGCCCGACGCATAAAGATACTGCTGTAAAGTCCATTTTTTCCCGGTTTGCTGAAGCCGAAGCCGAAGCCGGTCAGAACGGCTCATATGCTGGCCGTTTGTGAAAATCATGGGTCGTCGCGCAGCGACCGCCTTACGCATTTGCTGCTCAACACGTGCGTCGGCGCTATCGGAATGGCGGATTTTAACGGCGCTCAGTCGCCGCGAAGTGGCCTTCCCGACATTTGGGCCCATGAACGCCAGTGCAAGAAGCACCAAAACGACCATTAGTCCTGCGGCGAGTATCAATGTTTGCATAACATTCCGCTCTGTTTCGTCCATAACCTGCTTGGTGAACGGCGCTCACCTCAGGCGCTGGGTGTTTATTTTTTGGCCATCAAAGATTTGAAACCGCCAAATACCGATTTTTTTGCTTTCGGTTCGACGACGGCTTCTTCAATCGCCTCAGCTGCCGTTCCGGCAATCATATCGGCTAGGGTGACCAGGCCGGTTGACACTTTGCTACCCTTGACAGCGACAACCATCGGTTGCCCAAGTTTCGCAGCTTGCGAAGTCGATTTGGAATCAAGGGGCAACATCAAGTCGATCTTGCGCTCGATCGTGCTTTCAAAATCCTTTTTGGAAATTTCAAGTATAGCCGACTGAACCTTGTTGGCCACGACTATCGTTTTGCAATGCGGAGCATTCTGCTTAAGCCATGCCAGCACGCGGATAGTATCGCGCGCCGCAGCAAGCGATAATTCTGTGGTTACAACGGCAACATTTACGTCTTGCATCAAATGCGGGTACGCAATCAGCATGCTGCGGGGCAGATCGATAACAGTATTATCGAAAGCCGATTTGAACTCTTCCTGTAACTGGTAGAACGCACTGCCATCCGTCAGAACCGGGCTGCTCATTGGAGCTTCAGCCGAGAGGATCGACAGTTTATCGTTGGCCTTGATCATCGCGCGTTCGATGAACAGACCGTCAATGCGGCTGGGATTGTCGATGGCATCGGTCAAGCCACGACCGGGTTCCAGATCCATCGCCAAAGCAGCGGTGCCGAAATGTACATCAAGGTCAAGAAAGCCCGTCTGGTGGCCTTGCAATTGCGAAAAGGTCCATGCCAGAGACGATGCGACCAAGGATGCCCCTGCGCCGCCGCGCGTTCCAATAACCGCAGTAGAAACGTGCATACGATCGGCATTGCCTTCGTCATGCTTTGGCGCGTTCAATATGGTCTGCGCGTTGGCGAATGAATCGCGCAATGCGTCTGGGCTGAGGGGTTTCAAGAGATAATCCTGAAGGCCCGACATCAGAAGATCACGATACAGCCGGACGTCATTAACCTGGCCCACCGCAATAACGATGGTGCCGGGCTCACAGACCTCTGCAAGACTGTTGATGTCCGAAATGGGATCTCCCGATTCAGATAAGTCAACGAGCAGGATTTGTGGGCTGGCTGAAACCGACAGAGATTGGATCGCGTTGCGCAATCCGCCCTTGTAGGCCTTTTCCTGACTCCATCCCATTTCCTCGCAAACGCCCCGGACCACATCGAGCGTCAGGTCGTCGCAAAGATATGCGTTAATTGGGTCGCGTGTACCCGCCACGCCAGATTTCCAAGGAGCGTTCATCAGTTGCCTCCGGTCTTTGTTTTGTAGGTATTGACCGCATTCTTACCGCTATTGCCGTC
>JBGSVG010000171.1:0-4660 GCA_041753095.1 Sphingorhabdus sp.
ACATCATTTTCAGTGGGCAGCGTGCGGACTACGGCTGGTGGGGTGAAAATCGGCTCAGCCGCCGGTGCGGCAACAGGTGCTGGTGATGCGGGTGCTGTGGCCATTGGTGCGGCATCTTGTGCGAAAGATAAAGACGAGCCACCCATGAGTGCGGCGATAATCGCGGTCTTTCCAGCGATGTTAAGCTTATGTGCTCGGGTCATTTTCAATCTCCTGTCTGTATGGACAGGATTGAAACAGTTCGTCGCAGCTATCGGGGATGTAACTCCGGACGTGCCGTGCGCCAGTGACGGCGAGCCGAGTGAAGCCAGCGCTCATTCATTTGGCATTCACGCTTTAAACCCCGATTTCGCGATATCAGTGCCTTTATCTGAACCAAAAATGCGGCCCCATTTCGGAGCCGCATTTTTCAGGAACATCTGTTGGAACTTAACTAAGGACTAATCCTGTCGCCGCAACCAACATTATCAGGATTAACAACCTTGGCGGAATGGAGATTTTGAACGCAAGTTGCATCAGCCATCCCCTACTTCAAAACCAAGCAGGTCGCCGGGCTGACATTCAAGCACCTTGCAAATGCTCTCAAGCGTAGAAAAGCGGATTGCCTTTGCTTTGCCGGTTTTCAGGATCGACAGGTTGGCAAGCGTGATATCGACACGTTCGGCAAGCTCGGTAAGCGTCATCCGCTTTGCGTAGAGCAGATCGTCGAGTTTTACGGTAACTGGCATCAGACGGTTCCTTCCAGCTCTTCGCGCATTTCAGCGCCGCGTTCGAAGATTCCAGCGAGGATGAACACGAGCAGAATGGCGAGGATGCCGTTGAGCGGCAAGTCGAACCCGACGTCATTCTCGCCAAAAAGGTCGGCAACATTGCCCGCGGCAGTTGCCAAGGGCAGGCCCACGATTTGAACTCCAACCATCATCCAGCCGATGGCACGCAAACGGACGGCATTTGCCTTGATGAAAGGGTTTCCATCCTCAACACTGTCGATGATATTGAGCAATTTACGCATCATGGTCCAGAGCAAGCCGAGCACCAAAATGCCCAGCGCGAATATCGCCAGCAAGCCGGGAAGCAGTCTGCTCGTGTCGATGCCCGGCTTTGCCTTGGCAATTTCGGCGAGAGCTTCGGTCCAGAATATGGGAAGCCCGACGCTGACCAGCGCCAGCACCGCACCGCCAACTGCTACGAAGCCCATTATCAGGAACACCAGTAGCCTGGTAATCCGCAATATGCGGTTATCTGCAATTTGTGTCATATCGATCTCCAATATTTATATTATTGTTTATCAATATATCTCGCATCGTACTGCGTCAAGTATTTTGTTGTTTTTCGATAATTTCAGATTTTCCTTTGATATTCTACGCGGTTCACGGCACTCCTCGCGCATGACCGACAATTCTGACCTCGCTGCGCTGATTCGCGACATTCCGGATTATCCGAAGCCAGGAATTTTGTTCCGGGACGTCTCGACATTGCTGCTCGACGGGCCCGGGTTTCGGGCAACTATTGACCGTCTCGCTGCAATGGTTGCACCCGATACCGAGCTCATCGCCGGGATCGAAGCGCGCGGCTTCATAGTTGCCGCAGGACTGTCTTATGCGCTTGGGCTCGGCAAGCTGATGCTGCGCAAACCGGGAAAATTGCCGGGTGAAAAGATTGGCACCGATTATGCGCTCGAATATGGTACCGACCGGATTGAGATGCACGTCGGCCATGTGCGGCCAGGACAAAAAGTGGTGCTGGTGGACGACCTTATCGCCACCGGTGGGACGGCGATGGCAGGCGTTGACCTGATTACGCAGGGCGGTGGTGTTGTTCAGCAGGCGCTGTTCATTGTCGACTTGCCCGAGTTGGGCGGAGCGGCAAAATTGGAAGCGCGCGGGATTGCAGTCGGTAGTTTGATCGGATTTGACGGCCACTGAACACTTGTTTGCTGCGCCGAATTAATTCGGATCAAAGAAAGAATTTCTCTCTCATCATCCGTACCACCATCACAAATGAACCAAATTTGCGTTTTTGACGCAAGAATGTAAAATGTTCTGGTTAGCAAAAACGCGTCGAGTCGTTTGGTATGCGGTCCGATCAAATCTGCATAAAATACCGCCGAACGAACCAGTTTTTCCCGGATTGCCATCCCCCGAACCCCAACGAGGCAATCCGTATTTGGCCCTCCACCCCCAAAGGGGTTGGGGGTCATTTTTTCTTTGTAGCGCAGGGTGTTATATCTGATGGCTGCGGCCGCTTAGCTCCAGGTTCAAACCGAGCGATATATCCCCCGAGATTCAATTGCTCGCTAAAGCCGGTGAGCCGATAGCCCAAGGCTTCGAATTCACAGAACAAAAGCTTGGGTGGGATGCCATGCTGATCTGTTGGGCGGTCGCGGTCGACGACGATCACCTGACCATCTTTGGCCAAGGCAGAGCGAAGCCGCCACAGGAACGCGTAAGGCTCGTCGACCTCATGGTACATATGGACCATGAATATGCGATCAAAGCTGTTATCCGGCAGGCGCGGGTCGTCAATCGCGCCTTCCTTAATTGCGACATTGTCCAATCGGTCACGGGTCACACGCTCGCCTAAGCGGTCGAGCGCGCCCCGGTTGATGTCCTGGGCAAGAACGCGACCTTTAGGGCCAACGCGTTCGGCGAGACGGATGGTATAATAGCCTTCACCCGCGCCGATATCTGCAACGGTGGTGCCGAGTTTAATACCTGCCCAGTCCATGACGAACTCGGCTTCGCCAGCTTCATCACGCGCCGCTTCGGTCGAAAATTGCGTATCGCCTGCTTCGGATACCGATCGGTCGGGTCGGGGGAATTCGGTCGACGTTTCCAGCCTTTGGTCATTCTCACTAGCGGGCATACACCCTGCCAAACCACAAACCGACACGCCAAAAAGCGCAATTTTCCGCAGTGAATTCATGGCGACGATGTAGACTCAGGAATTTCGAGAGGCAAGCGTCGCAGCCGATGCACGCTGGTCGAATTCGGCAAAGACCTTCGTCACCCACAGCGGAAGCGGAATTGGCCTATGCTCCTCAAGGTCAACATGGACACTGACCAAATCCACAATAGCACGCAAATCGTCCGAACCATCATCGGTTGCGCCGTGAATTTCCACTATCTGGGTCATGCTGGTCCGTCCCGTTGCCAAAGTGCGCGCCATGACTTCGATAAGCTCATCTGGTTTGATGGGCGCGAACCATGTGACCGTTGCTTTCTTCACGTGAAATTCCAACGGCCCACCATTGGCGTGATCGCGGAATTTAACCGCACGCCAATATTCGGTTATCGCGACGTCAGCATAATCGAGGTAGCGGGCGTTGAACACGACGCCCTGCGCGTCGGTCTCGGACCAGCGCACACGCAAGCGGTGATGAAAGGCAAAATCAGAACGGGCCATATTAGATAGCTTTGGACTGGCCGGGTGTATTGACACCCATCGACTTGAGATATGCTTTTACATTACGTGCTGCTTGGCGCAGGCGATGTTCGTTCTCGACCATCGCGATGCGGACGAAGCCTTCGCCGTCTTCACCATAACCAACGCCCGGTGCCACCGCGACCTTGGCATGGGTGAGCATCTGTTTGGAGAATTCCAGGCTGCCCAGATGGGCCAGCGCGGGAGGTAATGGTGCCCATGCGAACATTGAGGCCTTCGGCGGGGGTATGTCCCACCCCGCGCGACCGAATGCCTCAACCAATATGTCGCGGCGTTTGTGGTACAGCTGGCGGTTCTGCTCGACAATGTCCTGCGGTCCATTGAGCGCGGCGCAGGCAGCAGCTTGAATTGGCGTAAAGGCACCATAATCGAGATAGCTTTTTACCCGGGTCATCGCGGCGATCAGTTGCCGGTTACCGACGGCAAAACCGACGCGCCATCCGGCCATCGAATAGGTTTTGGATAGCGAGGTAAATTCAACCGCGACATCCTTGCCGCCCTTCACCTGAAGGATCGAAGGCGTCGGATTACCGTCGAAGTAAAGTTCGGAATAGGCAAGGTCCGATAATATCCAGACCTTGTTCTCCTTTGCCCAAGCGACCAGCCGTTCGTAAAATGCGAGGTCGACGGTTTCGGCTGTCGGGTTCGACGGGTAATTCACAACCAATATCGAAGGACGCGGTACGGTGAATGCCATCGCACGTTCAAGCGACCGGAAATAGTTTTCGTCCGGCGTCGTGGGCACCGAACGGATGGTCGCGCCTGCGATAATAAAACCAAAGGTGTGGATTGGATAGCTGGGATTGGGCGCGAGCACGACATCCCCGGGCGCAGTGATAGCTGTCGCTAGGCTGGCGAGCCCCTCCTTCGATCCCATCGTCACCACAACTTCATGTTCGGGATCAACTTCGACGCCAAAGCGGCGGCCATAATAATTGGCCTGCGCCTTACGAAGACCGGGGATGCCTTTGGAAGCCGAATAGCCATGCGCATCTGGCTTGCGCGCAACCTCACAAAGCTTTTCGATTACGTGCGGTGGTGGCGGCAGATCCGGGTTGCCCATGCCAAGGTCGATAATGTCCTCTCCAGCCGCTCGGGCCGCCGCACGCATCGCATTGACTTCAGCGATGACATAAGGCGGCAGACGCTTGATGCGGTAGAATTCTTCGGACATTTGCTCCCGTTTCCGGTTCGAGGGTTTCAAGAGCGGCCTTCA
>JBGSVG010000172.1:0-12887 GCA_041753095.1 Sphingorhabdus sp.
GCGCCCCGTTATCAGGTCGATCGCAACCATCTCCGGCACCAGCGTGATGTTTGGATTAGCGCGAGCCGCTGCCTCCAATGCCTGCTGCACAGCCCAGCCGGTTGCATCGTCGACATGGACGATGCGCCGATGGCTATGCCCGCCTTCTCTCGTCAGATGCCAGTCGCCGCCATCCGCATTATCGAGATTGAATGGAACACCAAGCTTGGCAAGCCGGTCAATCGCCTGCGGTGCATGCTCGACCACATATTCGACCGTGGCGCGATTATTGAGACCTGCGCCGGCAACCATCGTGTCTTCGATATGGCTCTCAAACGTATCACCCGGTTCAAGAACGGCGGCAATCCCCCCCTGAGCCCAGGCAGTCGCTCCGTCCGAAACCGAACCTTTGGCAAGTACGGCCACTTTGTATTTTTGCGCCAGTTGCAATGCAGCGGTGAGCCCAGCCGCGCCCGAACCGATGATGAGGATATCGGTTTCCATCTATTGATTGCTCGTCAAGCGTAAGAATACGTCTTCCAGATCGGCTTCCTTTGTGGTCACGTCAACGATCCCCAGACCAAGCCCTTGCATCGCGTTCAAAACCTCGCCCGCATTCATTCGGTCCTTGTTGTAGGTTATTTCGACGACCCGGTCAGCAATCAGCTCCGATTTTTCGAAAGCTGCGTGGGTTGGGGCGCTGGTCACATCGCGATCAAGCGTCAGGACCACGGCTTTCTCCCGCGCCATACCAACGAGTTCCTTCGTCGGCTTGTTGGCAATCAGCTTTCCGTGGTTGATGATGGCGATGCGGTCGCAAAGCTGCTCGGCCTCTTCCAGATAATGCGTCGTGAGCACGACGGTCACGCCTTGCTGGTTCAATTCGACAACATAATCCCAAAGCTGCTGACGCAGTTCGATATCGACGCCTGCCGTTGGCTCGTCGAGCACGATGACCGGCGGCGAATGCACCATCGCCTTGGCGACGAGCAATCTGCGTTTCATCCCACCCGATAGGGTACGGGCATAGGCATCGGCCTTGTCCTCCAGCCGGACAGCCTTAAGCAACTCCATCGTTTTACGCTTGGGCTTGGGCACACCGTACAGCCCCGCCTGCAGCTCCAGCGCTTCTTTGGGTGTAAAAAAGGGATCGAACATGATTTCCTGCGGCACGATGCCGATGGACGCTTTGGCATTGCGGGGATGCTCGTCAATATCGAAGCCCCAGATGCTTGCCGATCCGGCTGTCTTCAGGACCAGCCCCGCCAAGATGTTGATCAGCGTCGATTTGCCTGCGCCATTTGGTCCAAGCAGCCCGAAAATCGAGCCCTGAGCAACGTCGAAGCTGACATCGTCCAGCGCCTGTTTACCACCGGCATATTGCTTTGAGAGGTTTTTAATCGATATGGCTTGTTCGGGCATGCCGTCGCGATAGCGTAGCCAGGTCGTCGGCGCAATTACAGCAATGCTTAACAGGCTGGCTAATTGCGTTAAGCACTTTCATTGGCAATGCTTTGCAGAAGTCGCGGTATTCGCTGACCATCATGCGTGGGGCAAAATCTTATCATATGAGGCGCTTTTGCGCATATGGCGCAGCAGTGTCTTTGGCCGCAACGTCAGGTATCGTGCATGCGGGCACATATTCCGGCGACGCGCAGGCTGCCGTGGTCACTCCGCTGTCATTCATCCAGGTTGAGAATCTTGATTTTGGTCAGGTTATTGCAGGCTCGACCGCTGGCACAGTTACAATCTCGACAGCAAATGTTCGCACCTCCACCGGAGGCGTTATCCCGGTCGGGAGTGATTATCAGCGCGCCAAATTTGCTGGGATGGGAACACAGAACCAACGCGTCAACATCGTGCTTGCGCCTGCGGTAATTCCCCTGCTCGGGCCTGGTCTGCCTATGACCGTCACAAACCTGAACATCAGTCCGGACGGAACGCTCAATCAGCTTGGCGCATCGCCGAATTACCGCATCGTTGCCGCCGATGGCATTTTCTGGTTCAATGTCGGCGGGCGATTGAACGTCGGCGCAAATCAAGCCGCAGGCCGTTATAGCGGCATTTTTACCGCAACCTTGGTGTATCAGTAACGATGCCATAATTTGGATAGGGACGAAAGCTTCTATCCATTTACCATATCTACAGATTATCTTTACTATTCCGGTATAACAAAAGCTCAATGCTCGCGATCAAGTTCCCTAAACCAATCAGATTAGGCGTCACGGCGGTTGCCTTGTCGGTGGCTACTTTTGCACCACCTGTGCAAGCGGACACCAAAGTGGCCAACGCTGAAGTGACCGTTGTTAGACCGCTTTCCTTCGTCATAGACGACGGCCTCGATTTCGGCAACGTTATCCGCGGAACGACCGCCGGAACCGTAACCATTGCTCCAAATGGCACTCGGACGTCTACTGGCGGCGTCATCCTTGCCAATGGCGGGGGACACAAAGCTGCGAGTTTTGCTGGACAAGGCACGTTCAACCAGCGCGTCGATATTTCGCTTGGCGCAAATAGTATCTTCATCACCGGCCCCGGCGTTCGGATGCGCGTCCGGGATTTTATTATCGGCAGCACCCCAAGCGCGCCGCTGACTACCGCGCCAAGGCGGTTTACGATTGCGGCCCCTACGGGCGTATTCAGCTTCCCGATTGGCGCGACGTTGGAAGTTGGTGCCAATCAGGCACCCGGAAAATATACCGGCACCTGGTCGATTACGCTCAACTATTTCTGAGCCGTTGCAGGCACCCCGCCGCTTTGCTAAGGCGCTGGGGATGACCAAATTTGAACCTGAAACCATCCGTGTCCGTGAAAACCGTGTCGCTTGCGATGGCAGTGGCGACATCCCTGCTGCGCTGGGCCACCCCAAGGTCTGGCTGCAAATCGACGAAAAAGGCTATGTCGATTGCGGCTATTGCGACCGGCGTTTCGTGCTGGTTGGCGGACCTGCGGACAACGGCAAGGGCTAAACCATAATATCACCCTAGCAGCGTGTTGATGTTGATCTGGTTGGTCAGCGTCCGGTGAACAGGGCATTTTTCGGCAATCTCGATCAGCTTGGCGCGCTGCTCGTCGTCAAGCGCACCCTCGAGCCGCACGATACGGTCAATCATATCAACTGGCTTGCCATCATTTTCGCCCAGTCGCTCCTCCTTCGAATGTTCAAGCGTCACATGCACCTTGTCCAACGGCCACCCCTTGCGCGCAGCATACATCTCCAGTGTGATCGAGGTGCAAGCCCCCAGCGCCGATAGCAAAAGCTCATATGGCGTGGGCCCATTATCAGGGCCGCCAATATCGACCGGCTCGCCTGCCATCCACTCATGCAGGCGCGCCTTGATCTGTTGCGCATAAACACCATCCGCGCTTTCGACTGTTGTTGTCGGATTCTCGGTCATGGTTCTATTCCCTTCTCACGCTTTGCAGCGGCGATGCGGCGTTTGACATATCCATAAAGCAGCAAATGAAGGCCAAGCGACAGCAGGACAATGATGGCGATGATCTTGGGCGCGCTCAATCGCCACCTCCGCCGCCGTCACAACCGCCACCGTCGCCGGGCGAACAATCGCTCCCGCTGTCGGAAGAAGCCACCGAACCGCCATCACCGCTGTCGCGCTTTTTGGACGCCGCATTTGCCCGAACGCTTATAAATACAACGCCAAGGCTGATCACGACCGCAAGCATGGCAAAGCCAAATGCTAAACTCATACATAGCTCCTTATTCCAGCATCAAGAAATAGTGTGTTGATCAGGTTGCTTCGTCCCCCACATGATCCGGTGGCGCTATCGCCTTGTTCAGCGCACCGCTCGGCAGCTTGAGTGCGCGCAGCATTGCCCATATTTCCTCACGCGCCTTGGGCTGCAACCGGCCGAGTTCGGGAATGGCGTCGAGGTCGAATAGCGTCAGTCCCATTGGAAACAGCTCGCGATAGGTCACCCGCTCGCGCAAGCCCGGAATGACGCGAAAACCAGCAACAGGTGCGATTTTTTGCAGCGCATCCAGAACTTTGCGCTCATTCTTCGTCGCAAAATTGCGTGAACGGTTTTGCATAACTACCCAGTCGAGCGGCTTGGGTCGCAACGCCAACCCCGGCTCTTTCAGATGCTCGACCAACCGGGCAAAATTGCCGAGCGTTTTCAGCTCTCCCGTGCGCGGATCAATGCGTCCGAGCATGTCGAGATCGATAAAGCTGTCATTGACTGGCGTGACGATGGTGTCGGCCATGAATATCGCCTTGCGCGCAATCGGCGAGTCATGGCCGCCAACGTCGATGATGATGAAGCTATTGTGGATGCGCGCCATCCGCAGCTTTTCCTGCAGCTCATTCTCATTCTGCTGCGCAAGCATGATTTGCTCGGGGCCGGGAAGCCTGACACCATATTCGGTCGCACTCTCCATCCGCGCCCAGAGCGCGCGGTGCAGTGTCAATTGCCGCAGGTCGACATCGAGCGCCGCAACTTTTTCGCCCGCATTGCATAACGCAATGCAGGTATGGAAAGCCGAGGTAGATTTGCCCACCCCGCCCTTTTCGTTGGCAAATACGATGATGTGACCCTTGGGCGGCGTGACCGGATATTTTATCCAGGCTGGCGTTTCATCGACGGGTTCGGGGTCGAATTGGACATAGTCCGGCGACCGGGATACAGGCTCAGGTGGCCAGGGCTGTGCCGGAGGTGCAGACGGCGGAACCGGTATCGCTTTGCGCCGTTTGAAGCGATCAAATAATCCCAACTGGCATGGCCTCCGTTCGAAAGCGTGATGGCGCAAGGCGGGGCGGGTTTCAAGCGGTTTGGTTTGAGTGCAGCCTGAGCAGCTTTCTCAACCCGCGAAACGCGATATTTTGTTGCGGAAATCACCGTCGTTGGTCAAAGATCATTTTCTTAAGAAATGTGAATGCGATCTCTGGCAATTTTGAAACATCTTCCACAGATACCGAGTTCGCATAAAATTCATCAACACGGTAATTGATGCCGATACCGCAAAGTACGACGGACTTCTCTGTCTCAATTCGCCCTATTACTTTCTTGATGTGGCGCCATAGGATTGACGGTCCATTTTGCGTCAATGTGGAATCGTCCACTGGCGCACCGTCGGAAATGACCACGAGCAATCTATGTTTTTCCGGCCGCTCCAACAATCGGCGCTCAGCCCATTCTATCGCTTCGCCGTCAATGTTTTCGTACAGTGTACCTAAGTTTTGCATCGCATAGAAAGCTGCCTCATTCAATTTTTGGTCATCCGCCGCCTTGTAAATGATGTGCATCACAGCACAAAGACGTCCTGGATATTTTGGCTTGCCACTCGCAAGCCATTTGCCGCGGGCAAAGCCACCTTTCCATCCTGCCGTGGTATAGCCAAGCAGTTCGACTTTGGCTCTCTTGTCGGAGAGGACTTCCGTTAACGCACCGACCGTCGCCGCTATCCCTATCATTGGCTCGCCTCTCATCGAGCCGGAATGATCCACAAGTAATGATATTGCAAAATCGGAAAGGTCATCAAGCATGTCAGTGATCAGGCCCGCTTCCAATAAGTCCTTTGCCTTCAGCTTTGAATTCTCGACATTCGCGACCCACTCTGGATCCACTTCATCCTGCCAATATTTGGGATGATCTCTGCTTATTTCACTCAGCCGCCCTGCTATATCCTCAGCCCGGATTTCGATATCATATTCAGTAGTATAGACTTTGTACGGCGTCCCCTCTGGTAAGTCTCTCACAGGTCTGCTTCGATACCATTGATAAAGCCATGCAAGACCAATCAGTACCGCAGCCACTATGATTGGAAACCATTCCCGTATTGCCGCGTCGAGCATGATTAGCTCACTCCACCGTAACTGACTTCGCCAAATTCCTGGGCTGATCCACGTCGGTACCCTTGGCACAGGCCACATGATAAGCCAGCAACTGTACCGGCACCGCGTAAACCAACGGCGCAATCAGCGGATGCACTGACGGCATTTCGATGGTGGCGAGGCAGCCTTCTCCGGCTTCGGCTATGCCTTCGGCGTCGGAGATCAGCACGACCTTGCCGCCGCGGGCGCGGACTTCTTGCATGTTGCTGACGGTCTTTTCGAATAACGGGCCTGACGGGGCGAGGACGATGACCGGAACCGCCTCGTCGATCAACGCGATGGGGCCGTGCTTCATTTCGCCCGATGCGTAGCCTTCGGCGTGGATGTAGCTGATTTCCTTCAGCTTCAGCGCGCCTTCCATCGCCAGCGGATAATCCGGTCCGCGTCCGAGATAGAGCACATCGCGCGCCGGTGCGATCAGGTGGGCCATCGCGGCAATGTCTTCGTCATGCGCGAGGGCTGCATTGAGCGCGGCGGGAGCCTCGATAAGGTGGCGGACGATTTCGCGTTCTTCCTCGGCGCTTAACTTGCCCTTCACCAGCGCCAGATGCGCGGCGAGTGCAGCGAGCACCGCGAGCTGGCATGTGAATGCTTTGGTCGACGCCACGCCGATTTCCGGCCCGGCATGGGTGGGGAGCAACAGGTCCGCCTCGCGTGCCATGCTTGATGTCGGCACGTTGACAACCACGGCGATGGTTTGGCCGTTGTCCTTGCAGTGGCGCAGCGCGGCCAGAGTGTCCGCTGTTTCCCCCGACTGCGAGATGAACAGGGCCAAGCCACCTTCCTCAAGCACCGGATCGCGGTAACGGAACTCGCTGGCGACATCGATGTCCACCGGCACACGGGCAAATGTTTCGAACCAATATTTGGCAACCATGCCCGCGTAATAGCTCGTCCCGCACGCGACGATCGTGATGCGCTTCACGCCCGCGAGGTCGAAATCTATCTGCGGCAAGGCCACTGTCTGTTCGAGCGGGCGGATATAGGAGGAGAGCGTTTGTGCGACCACGGTGGGCTGCTCGAAAATCTCCTTCTGCATATAATGGCGATAATTGCCCTTTTCGATTTGCGCTGCCGAGACGCCAGAGGTGGTGACTTCGCGCTCGACGGGATTATTGTCCTTGTCGAAAATCTGCGCGCCTTCGCGGGCGATGACGACCCAGTCGCCTTCCTCCAGATAAGCAATCTGCTGAGTCAGCGGCGCAAGCGCCAGCGCATCCGAACCCAAATAGGTTTCGCCGTCGCCATAACCCACGACCAGCGGCGACCCAAGGCGCGCGCCGATCAGGAAGTCTGGGAACTGGCGGAATGCAATCGCGAGCGCAAAGGCACCGCGTAGGCGTGGGAGCACGGCCTTGACAGCGTCGGCAGGTGAATGACCAGCCTCGACCTGTTCAGACACCAGATGCGCAACAACTTCGGTGTCGGTCTCGCTCTCGAACGTCCGCCCGCGCGCCGTCAGCTCATCGCGCAGCTGCTTGAAATTCTCGATGATACCGTTGTGAACCAGTGCGACCTCGCCGGTCGCATGCGGATGCGCGTTGCTCGTCGTCGGCGCGCCGTGCGTCGCCCAGCGGGTGTGTGCGATGCCGATATTGCCCGGTGCATCGTCGGATTTAAGCACCTGTACGAGGTTGGCAAGCTTCCCCTCCGCACGGCGACGGACCAGATGGCCATCATGCACGGTGCAAATCCCGGCAGAGTCATATCCCCGATACTCCATCCGCTTCAGCCCATCGACCAGACGGTCAGAGACAGGAGATTTGCCAACAATTCCAATAATTCCGCACATGAATCTTTTGCTTTCGTTACAATGTGTAGGGGATACGAATCCCCGGCATCTCTGCCGGGAAATCCTTGGTATTTCGAGTTACAAGCACGCGGCCACGTATTTGCGCCGTAGCGAGAATGATTGCATCGGGCGACTTCAATCGTGGCCGTTCGCGGCGAAGCGCGGCGGCACGATGCGAAATTTCATCGTCGATTTCATCCAGCCCGAAGCGGCCCAGAAACTGAAGCGCATCGCGCACGACCATGTCGCTACCTTTAGACAACACCTCGATCCACGCCATCCGGCTAATCCACATGCGCGACCCGCTTGCCACTATACGCGTCATTTCACGATGTGCCGGATCATGTTCCAGCAAAGCATCGATCAATATGTTGGCATCAAGGCTGTAGCCGCTCATGCAGTGTTCTTTTTATGCTTCGCAGCGGCCTTTTTTGTCAGCGCGAGATAATGCGCCCGTTCTTTGTCGTCATATTCATCGAACATATCAGGCGATTCTGCGCGAATCTCTTCATAATCATCGTCCCAAGGCCGGGTCCATTCAGCGCGCCGTTTCCGGTCATATTCAGTCGGGTCAATTTCAATTCCGTGCCGCGCCCAAAGGCCAAATCCAGCCGCCAGCCAATCCTTGGGTGTTTCAGCGCGATAGGCCTCGACCGCCTCGCGCAAAATCGCTGCACGCGACTTTCCCTGCTCGGCGGCGAGTTGGTCAAGCCATTTGATGTCTTCATCGGGCAAATCGGCGAGGATTCGAGTCATGATATATTGATATCATATCATGATATCATGTCAATCAGCAACTTCAATCCCGGTGCAGACACCTCCAGCGTATCTCCACACGCCGCCCATGTCTAAGCACGAGTCTTGAGCTATTAATTGCCAGCCCCAAAAAAGTGCGCAAACGACGCCCAGAACAAATCCCGCCAACGCCGCACAGCCCAGCTTCGCATTCGGCTTCACTTCTTCTCCGCCTTCTTCCTCCGCATCGCGTCATGGAAGCGGTCGGCCCAGCCGGGCTTCACCAGTTGCTCGGCGCGGACCATGCGGAGTTCGCCGTCGGCTACGTCGCGCGATACCGCGCTACCCGCTGCCACTATTGCGTCTCGACCGATTTTGACCGGCGCGATTAGCGCGCTGTTCGAGCCGATAAACGCGCCCTCACCGATCACCGTCTGATATTTGAAATAGCCGTCATAATTGCAGGTGATCGTGCCCGCGCCGATGTTCGCGCCCGCGCCGATATTGGCGTCGCCCAGATAGGTCAGGTGGTTGGCCTTGGCACCCTTGCCGAGATGCGCTTTTTTGGTTTCGACGAAATTGCCGATCTTGGCCTTTTCCTCCAGCACGGTGCCAGGACGTAGCCGCGCGAAGGGGCCGACTTCGCAACCGCTGGCGATCTGTGCGCCCTCGATATGACTGTTGGCGCGGATTTTCACATTGTCCGCCACACTCACCCCGGGGCCGAAAAAGACGTTCGGCTCGATCAGCACATCGCGGCCCAACTTGGTGTCCCAGGCAAACCACACCGTCTCCGGCGCGATTAACGTCGCGCCGTCTTCCATCGCCTGCACGCGCCTGCGCGCTTGCCATTCGGCCTCCATCGCCGCCAGCTCGCCGCGGCTGTTGATGCCGGTCACGTCATAGGGGTTGGTCTTGACGACATAGCAGTGCCGCCCGTCCTGCACAGCGATGTTGACGATATCGACGAGATAATATTCGCCCGCCGCATTGTCGTTGCCGACGCGCGCCAGCAAAGGAAACAGGTCGCGCGATTTGACCGCCATCAGGCCGCTATTGCACAGCTTGGTTGCGCGCTGCGCCTCGGTCGCATCTTTGTGCTCGACCATCCATTCGATTCGGTCGTTCTGTGTGACGATCCGGCCATAGCTTTGCGTGTCTTCAGGTTCGAAACCAAGCACGATAACTGCGGGGTCATCGTCTTCGTGCAGCCGGTCAATCATCAATTGCATCGTGCTTGTCGGCACGAAGGGCACGTCGCCATAAAGGATCAGTACATCGCCGTCGAAGCCCGCGAGCGCCGCCTCGGCCATCTGCACCGCATGTCCGGTGCCATGCTGCGGCTCCTGCACGGCAAGCTCCGCTGAATCCGCCAGCGCCGCCTCCAGCTGTTCTTTGCCGCTGCCTACGACAACAACCTTTTTCGCCGGGTTCAGGGCATCGACCGCGTCCATCAGATGCATCAGCATCGGGCGACCCGCAATCGGGTGCAGCACCTTGTGCAGGTCGGATTTCATGCGGGTGCCCTTGCCCGCAGCGAGGATGATGGCTGCTATTTCTGTCATGGTCCGCGTCATGCCAGCAAATTGTTGCGGTTTCCACCACTTGCCGCCAATTGAAGGAGATATGACAAAATTTCCCTTCGACATCATCGGCTTCGATCTGGATGGCACTTTGGTCGATACCAGCGGCGACCTCACGGCAGCGGTCAATCATGTGTTGGCAAGCGTAGGTAGACCGTTGCTATCGACTAAAACGGTCAAGCAGCATATCGGCGGCGGCGCAAAGTTGATGCTGCAACAGGGGCTGGAGGCGACCGGCGGCATTCCGGACGGCGACTTTAAGCCGCTCTACAAACAGATGCTTGGCTATTATGAAGCCAATGTTTCGGTCCACAGTCGGCCGTTCGACGGCGCGCTGGCATTGCTGAATGAGCTAGATGCGATAGGTGTGCAGTATGCAGTGGTGACCAACAAGTTCGAAAGCCTAGCGTTAAAGTTGCTCACCGACCTGAACCTCGCGCACCGCATGGGCTGCATCCTTGGTGCAGATACGCTGGGTAAGGAAAATGCCAAGCCATCGGGCGCGCCGATATTCGAGATGGTTAAACGCTGCGGCGGCGGGCCAGAAAACAAAAAGAGGGCAGCCTATGTGGGCGACTCAATCTACGACGTCATGGCGGCAAAAAATGCTGATGTGCCGAGTGTGGCGGTCAGCTTCGGATTTCTGCATGGGCCGGTCGAAGAGTTGGGTGCGGATATGGTGATCGACCATTTCGATGAACTAATCCCGACACTCCGGGACATGGCCTAGCCCTTCCGCCACTTAACCCACAGATGCCGTATTAGCATCAAAGGCGGCATCCGTAGCCAGTGCGAGCGGATGTAGAATATCAGGCGGATAAATTTGCGCGTGCCCCTGCCCCAATTGTCGCGAGCCGTGAGACGCAGCACATACCATTTATCTTGGCGATGCCAGCTTTGCCAGTCTCTCGGAATCTCGGTAGCGTAGAGCTGATGTGTGAGACGAGCCGCCCGACTTACGGCTGGCCAAAGCTGGTGATGCTCAGCGCGAGATTTAAGTGATGGCCAGAAAGCGTCGTCGGCGAATTCGGAAAGCAGGCAATGAATATCCCACAAATTCCGCAAGCCACCGTCCAATTCGCCATCGGCAAACAGATGCGCGGCGCTGTGGATGACCATGTCCGTTGGCGAAAAAATACACAGATTATCCGTTCGTGCTGAGCTTGTCGAAGCACGGTTGCGCGTACCCTTCGGTCCTTCGACAAGCTCAGGACGAACGGGGTTTAAAGAAATCGCATCCGCCAGCATCGCCGCGGCATCGGGCCTCGGCTGCGCGGTTAGCGGCAGGATCGTGTGGTGCACATCGATCATCCGGTCACGCTCTTTGTGGATCAGCGGCGGCAGTTCGTGCATATGGTCACGGTAATAAGCGTCATCATATGCGTCTTCCTTGACCCACTCCCATCCTGCTTCAAGCAACGCCGCCTCGACTTCGGGCAAATCCTCGCGTGCGACCATGATGTCGAGATCGCCGATATGACGGCCCTCCGATGCTTTCAGGCCAGCGGCGGCGTAGGCGGTACCCTTCATCAACACGACCTTGCCGGGATAATCGGCGAGCGCGCGGCGCGCGCAGTCGGCCTCCCATAAAGCGGAGCAGCGCTGATATTCGGCGTTAATGCGGGCTTCTTCCAATATGCGTTGGACGGCGTCGGGGACATCTAGGCCCGATAGCCGCCGCGCAAGCGTTCCAATTAACTGCTCGGCGCGCGCCATTGCGAGCAAAGCAGTCCAGCCTTCCGCTTTGAGCGTCGCTGTGGTCGCGGGATCGCGCAACGCGTCGACCAGCAGCATAGCATCGCGTTTCACGCGAGTTCGCTCCACAAACGGTCAACCAGCGCTTCAGCTTCCTGCCCGTCGCGATAATCAATGGCGCGCGCCGGAACGGACTTGATAAAGCGGGTCAAGGTCGTGAAACCCGCCTCGCCCAATGCAACATAATTGGTCGATGCTTGCGTCAACCGAATGAACACTTCGCTCGGCAAGATTTCCCTAACGATGGGCTCAAAACCAAAGCTTGGGAATAAAAGCAATGCAGGTTTGGCCGGTTGCGCCATTGCCCGGATGGCATCCCGCGCTGGTACCAGATGGCGGATGTCGCCCTTGGGCGTCCCCTGCATCAACGGGCCAAAACGCCCGTCCAAAGATGTCACCTGCATCGCGCCGATAGCCTCGTTTTTCAGGCTGATTAGTCGTGGAAACGGCACCGCGTCACCGGTCACCAGATCAATCAGAACAAACTCGTCGCCCATGAATCGCCAGCCCTTGCACCCGAGCATTGCGGCCAGTGTCGACTTGCCCGATCCCGATGCACCGGTCATGATCAGCGCCTTGCCATCCTTTTCGACCGCGCTCGCGTGCAACAAAAGATGCCGCCGCCAGCCCAAAGCCATTTGCAAATTCATCGCCATTTCAGCGGCAAGCAGCGCCTGAGCCAGAGGCAATGGCGCTGCGTCGGGCAACATGTAATCGCCATTGATACTGACAGCAGGACGGATGAAACGGCGCAGGAAACTGACGGCCTCCAGTCGAACCGAATAATCAGGGATATCTGGCGTCGGATAGTCCCGGTACAGGTCCGCTAGCTGGTCGAGCGGCCTTTTCCATGCCGACCCTATACGAAACGCCGCCGGTCCCACTTGAACCCGGAATTCATGCATCGCTGCGTTCCAGCAGACCAAGCGCTGCGAGTTCTTCGAGCCGCGCTGAAACAATCGCTGTCGCGTCCAAAGCATCGAGTTCAAAGCTGTTTGCCAACCGAGCCGCGACCTGTTCGGCGCTGAGGAATTCATCGCCCATCACCGCCAATATTTCCGGTATGGGTTCTGCAACGATATGCGTAATGCCTGACCGCCTTTGATAGATAAGCGTCATCTGATCCAGCGGCTCAACCAAAAGCCCGTCCGCTTGCCCGGCTTTAAATGTTGGTGATGGCGAACCCGTCAT